>NZ_JBBMEK010000071.1:0-13170 GCF_040096555.1 Coprococcus intestinihominis
CCGGATTGCGCAGTGCCATGACAGATTTTCCACATGCTCCAGTTCCCCATAAATCCACTGGGATAATGGCTTCTGTAAGAATTTCTCTGTTATTTTATCCAGACTTTCTTCGCTGATATGTTGGGAAATACATTCTTTTCCCACAAGTTCCCGTACTATTTTCATACGTTCATCATATTTCAGAGCATATAGTTTGTGATATAGCCGAACATATTGTTCTCCTACACTTGCAAATAATTTCAATTCAGCAAAAGAATAGTCCTTTTCGATTAGATGTTTCTTTATTTCACTTGGTAACTCTCTCAAATCATATGCTTCCTGAAGATTTTTCCCATTCAGCGTATTTAGATTTAAGTATGTTTTATATACATCTTTATCCAATAAAAGTGAAAATCTGGATAATCTCATAAAGGCAGAACTATTCTCTTTTACCACTGAAAGAAAATGTTTTTTTCTGTGCGTAATTGCATAGATTAGCATGTCTTGCTTTTTATCATATAAGTGTTCCAGATTCATCTCTGAAAGATAATTGCCATATAGGAAGTTCAGATAAGAGGTACGGTTTTTTACCATTTTGATAATTTCCTCATTCTTTGCATCTGGAAGATTCCGCTTTAACTGTTTCAAATCATACACCAACGCTTCATTCTCCATCCATCTTTCAAAAAATAGCTCCAGACAATCATCTGGCAGATAAGATATCACAATCTTTAAATCTCTTAAAATAGCATCTGCATTACTTCCGATTTCCTCCATTTGTTTCAGGTTCAATCCACTGGAAATTCTCCAATCAGTTGAAAATGTCTGCAGTATTTCCTGTACTTCCGTCTGTTCTAAGTATCTCCATATTGTACGTTCTGAGATTATGTTATTGATTCTGCCCGCTTTGAAAAACGGTTTTACTAGCAACATACGCTCGGACTCTGACAATTCGGACAATGAGATTTCTGTAAAATTCCTCATTTTTTCTAATCCATACATCAGTACTGTTTTCTGCTCATCGTCAAACCCGTATTGTGAGTAATACCTCAGATATTCATACTTCCATTCACTAAAAATCTGTTCGTCTGTCAAAACCCTGTACAGTTCCTCATACTTATAATCTGATAATAAACTATCCTCTTCTGCATGTGCTAATAAAAGACTTAACCTATCGGTGTCTATCTTGTCTTCACAATTTAATTTCAAAAGGAAAGATAAAAAAACTGAATCTTTGATCAGATAGACAATTGCCTCCGACTGTAATGCAGCTATAATCTCACCCATATGCATTTGATTGACTTTTTTACAAAACTGCAAAAGTACTTCTTTTTCTTGCTTTTTCAGGAAGTCATATGGCACTCTCGCCTGTGTCATTTCCTGATACAAAGATAAATTCTTCCCTATCGCATCAAGCAGCTTCATATACTTCTTCCTCCTTTTCCACTTCCACCTTGTCAACAATCTTTTTCAGGTCAATAAATTCTAAAAATTTTTCTTTCCAAAGAATGCTTAACACCTTCAGCAACCCCTGTATCTCCCTTTCCTTCAAATACCTCACGGGGCTTCCCTTAAAGGAATCAAATAAAAATTGTTTAGTAATGTAATACTTTTCTTGCCTTTCAGCACTTCTATACGAATATCCTGAAATATAATTCTGAAGTGTACCGAATAAGCAATTTTTCTTTTTCCCTAATGAAATCTGATTGTTAAAGTCTTTGCGTATCTCTCTTTTTGCCATCAACTGTTTGTATTCTTGATGACGCAATTCCTTTTTCTTCTTCTGTTCTTCCAACACAGATATTTCCTGTTCTGTCAAATAAATCCTTCGGAGATTTTCTAGGTCAGATCCGTCTGTGAGACAAGGTTCCAGTCTATGGAAAAGCTGTTTTGCATCCTCCCATTCAAACCAGAGAAAATTATTGGTATCACTCAATATCCGTACTAAAAAATCAACATATGATTCTGTGTATTCATGGAAAATATGCTGTTCTATTATCCGGAACAATTCCTGATGCTCTTCAACACTTAAAAATGGACGGATGAAGTCCAATGAAGAAAAGGAAAGTTGATTCCTCCAATCACTTTTCATTCCTATACTGTCCCATAACAACTTCTCAATTTCAAACATACTGGATTGATTCGATATGCCAAAACTTGTTATCAATTTCATGAACATTTCATATGAGCTCGGTGACGAAAGACCTTTGATATAATTTTGCAGATAATCGGCCATATAAAACCACTTTTCCCGTATTTTATTTTTAGGTATTTCCACCTCTTTTAAATACTGCTCTAACAATTCTAGTGGCTCTAGATGTCCCCGTTCTACAAACTGTGGAAACAATAAGGAAAGCGTATAATTTTTTCGTTTCCAGAACATTTCTGTAATCTCTTCACTTGTCAAAGAAAAGTATGCTGACAAATACTGTTTGAACTGTTCAGATGTGTATGTATTTTGCTGCAATGTTTCCAATACCCAGTTTTCAAAAGCATCTGGTGTAAGTATCTGTTTCAGTTCATGCCATTTCGTATCTGTGAGATCAATCAAAAACCAATTGCTATGCCTTTCTCTATAATTGTCACATTCGTATAGCAGCTGATATGTTTTTATATTCTGGACTTCCAACCTGTAATAAAGGTAATCCATGATACCGTTCTCCCCTTCTAATCGCACTGGAAAATAACGATACTTTTCAAAGAGGGTTCTACAAAGTTCATACGCTTCTTGAGAATAATCTTCCTGTCCACTCAAAAATAAAAGACATGTTTCAACCGCCATTCGTTCTGCAGTCATACCATCTATTTTAAGTTTTGTGTAAAGGTCGGTCTGAAAAAGCAATGTCATACTAAGAAACATAATCTCTCTTTTCGAGTATCCTGCTTCTAGTAGCTTTTTCCTTCCCGTACTGCCTTCTTTTGCATAACTGCATGGAAGCCGGAACAGATATTTTAATACTTCTATATCTTTTTTATGGTAATTTTTCAACTTGCATGAAAATTTTTCCGTAAGCCAGATATAGACTTCTTTATAAGCATAAACTGAGAAATTACGTTCTGTTCCAAGCAGCTGGTTCAAATCGTGTTTCCGCGTCTCCCAAAACTCATCATCATACACAAACATATGCAGCATAAAAAGCAGTTCCTGCAGCTCCTGAATAGGACAATTGCACATTTTCTGATACAATTTTGATTTTTCCTTGTCATCACAGAGATATAGGATTCCCATCATATAAATATCGTTTTTTGCAAGAATTCGTCTGAACTTTTTCCAAAATGAAGCCTTCTGCTTTCCAACAAACATACCGGCATTTTGAAATTTCCTGGTTTCTGCAAGCGCAAGACCAAGTGAGCGTAATTGTTCCACCTTGACCTCCATTTTTTCTTCCAGACGTTCCAAAACCTCTCCCGGATAATGCAGACCGTATCTCTCTTCCACGCCCTGTTCAGGACAGCTGAAAAATAGAGCATGGTCCTGAAATTCTCGATATGCCTGTTCTCTGTTCGTATTTTCTGACAATCTGAGAATCAAATCTACCATTTGACAGTAAAGCTCCACATCAAAAATATTTTCAAAAAATTTTTGTAACATTACATCCCTTCTTTCTTTTAAGGGAACCGCAAAACGGTTCCCCCTATCCATCCATAAACATCCGTAAATTTTATCAGGCTGCTATCACCATCTGCTCTCTACGGAAACACTGCAGTTCTATCATGCTTGTGTTTTCCAGGTTATGTACTTTTTGATATCTCTCTGCTTCTCTATAAGTAGTGAACGTAACTGCACTTTGAAACTGGTCTGAAAAAACAGTTCCCGTCCAATATTCTGCTAAACCCTCTAACTCGTACTTATACGAAAGCAGTACCCACAAAATTTCACAAATCCATGCTTCCAATCCAACGTAGCATAAATGCTGGCTGATACACTCTGCCGCCTGCTGTTTGCTACGAAAACGTATTGCCCGTTCCAGCGGGGAACTTCGTATACTTTTTTTGTTATAACCGCTCAGATATTTTCCCGTTTCTAGCTCTATGATATATCCACTGGAAAACAGCTGATCCATATCCATAGTTTCATTTTTATCTCTTATTTTTCCCACCATATTCATTCGTGTCCTCCTTTCCAAAATAAAAACAGCCTGTTTTTGGCTGCCATTCTTTTATCTCCGTATTCGTTTTAATATTTCCCTCGCAAGTATAACCGTAAGCGTGTCTAGATCCGAAATATTCAGATACCCTTCCTGATAAATTCTTTCAATCGTTTCCTTATCATCTCCAATTGCAGCCGCCATCACGATAATACCCTTTGCTTCTAGTTTCTTTTTGATATTCCGAATATCTGCTTCTGCCTCTTCCCCACAATACAATGCACCATTGGGGCGGCCGTCACTGATACAAAATAAAAGCTTTGTCCGTTCCGGTCTTCTGGCTAGTTTTTCACCTGCATAGATTAATGCTGCCCCGTCTCTATTAGATCCTGCCACATCTATAGATGCGATACGATAACAGTCATTTCTGTCCGGCTCAAATTCTGCAAGAGAATGGAAAGTCACAAGTTCTTTCCGTAAAGTTCGCCCTTCTCCGTTCGTATGGTGTCCATAAACCAAAATCGGAATTCCCACGCTGATACAGAACTTATACAGGCACAGACAACAACATCTTGCCTTTTCCAAGCGCCTTCCCCACATGGAAGCTGACAAATCCATCAAAACTACAACTGCTGCATTTAATGTCCTTGCAGGCTCTCTTTTCTGATAAAAACGATGAAATGGATCATAAAGCATCTGCATATTGATGGAAGTCCCAAAAAACAATTGTTTTTCCTTACGTTCCCCTTGCTGACAGAACGCCGGCAGCAAAACCGCATTCATTTTCCGTACTGTCTGTTTGATTTGTGGCTCTAATAGTTCATACCGCATGATATCCCGCTGGCTTATCTGGGACTTGCGTTCCACTGCCATTTTCACTTTTTGGTGATCCCCATTAAATTCTGTACCGTATAAATCCTGCGAAAGTTCCTTTAAAATTTCTGCATTATAGTTTTTTTCTGCTTTGGACTCTGCAATTTTTTCTATACACTGTAACAACTGTTCTTTTGTTTCAATTGGCTTGATTTCCATCTCCTTCTGCTCCCCCTTAAGTTGTGACGGAGTGTTATTCATTCCTGTTTCCTCTTTGGAACAAAGAAAATCCGGAAGTTCGCTTTTAATTTTTCCCCATTCTTCCTGAACCTTCTGCTCTGTGTTAGATGAAACGGCATCTTTTCCATCACTTTCCTTTTGCCCGTTTCCATTCTTTTCAGAGGGCTGTTCTTCCTGTTTTATATTTTTCTCCATCTCTTCTATCTCTGTTTTCAACAATTCCCAAATCAACAGAAGAAGTCTGTTGACCGCCTCCAGACGTCCCAATGGTTCTTTACATCTGACTCCGGAATCAATAACCGGTTTTGTCTCTTCCAACAAATCAAGTAAAATATCTGTTTCCATCTCCCAGTTATTTACCGTTCCTGTCAGGGAATATTGTGCCATCAGATTTAACATCACTGATACCTTTCGGTATCCCTCTTTTAATTGGACTTTCATACTGGGAACTCTCTCCATGTTCCGCATACGGTTCTGTAAAATTCCACGCCTGATACTTCCCGGATACCTTCTGCACATGATTTCTTCTATATACACATCTTCAATCATATTCTGGATAAATGCGGCAGTCTCTGTCATTATATATTTTGCAGCTGGATGATCTCCAGTAAGAAATTCTTGAATTTCCATCATCTGTTCCTGTCCAGTCCAGTCTTGCGGAAGCGGCAGCTGTATCATCCATCTTCCTTGCCTCATTTCATCCAGATAGGTTTTTCGGAGTTCAAAATCTGACAAATTCCAGTGTCCGCACTCATGCCCCAAGATACCAACGATACTATCACTTCTTAATGCAAGCGTTGGAAAACTCATAGTTACCTGATTTGCGATATTGAGTAGCACCCGTAAACTGGAACATCTTCCTCCATAAGGTTCATTTGGTTCTTTTACAAGATTCACCGTTTTCAAAGTCCCCGCCGTTATTTCATAGGCGATCGAATGTAACATTGTCCTGTAATCCGCCGATTCAAAAACTTCATAATCCTCCAGGTTTTCTTTTTCTTCCTGCACACGTTGTTTCCATTTCTGACGATTTCTCATAGTCCTCCTTTATGCCGCCTCTTCAAAAGCCGGCTCAATGAATGTACTTAAAATAGTGTCCCTTTCTTCTGGAAATGGGGAAACTTTACTAATTACAGCATTTACTGCTGCTTCCAAAACATCTTTTGATGTCATATAATTCCACACCCAGTTTTCCAGTTCCCGGTATCCGCATACACCGCCGCGTATCTGCTTATCCCTCAGATATTTCTTGATTTTACTGATGGCTGCTGCCATCTGGTAAATCAGCTCTTTTTCCTTGCAACCTGTTTTAAAAATGGCACGTTCCGCCATTTCTTCCACACTCAATTCTTTCCGGTGCTGTACCAGATGCATTCTTGACAATACTGATTCATTGAACATCTGGCATCCGATATAATCCATGTTTGTTGTCATGATCACCACCGTATCCGGGTGTCTTTCTATTACTTCTCCATTCAGTAGGTCTGTTTTTGCGTCGTCATCAAATAGAGCATTCAGTCGAGTAAGGGTTCCCGGCTTTTCAATCATGGCAACTTCCTGAATTTCTATTACCGCCGGCATCCGGCAGGCCTGAATGATTGTAGATTCTGTTTTCACGAAGTCCTTTTCCATTTTCGCCTGCTTATATCCCTGCTGAACTGCTGCATTCAATATTTCACGAAATGCGGTTGCTTCATCAATTTCCATCTGGTAGTTCCCTGTCAACACTGCCAAAGCAGAAGCGGGATCTATCTGAAAATCTTCATATGTCGGCAATTCACTTTCTGAAATCTTTGCAGCCGTATCTACGTTTGGAACAAGAGATACCATAAGACTCACCTCTTCCGTTCCCGGTCCGCATGTAAATACAAACCGAGGATACCCGAGCAGCTGTGCAATAATCTTTGTGTCTGTTGTTTTCCCTGAACCAGAATCTCCTTCCATCATAAAAAGCCGGGAAGGAGTATTTACAATCATGGAAAGAATTTCTTGTGTAGCCGTATTCACTTTGTAATCATCCGGTAACTTTGGAATCAAAGCCTGATACTTTTCCTCAACTTCCTTCCCCTGATAATAAAACGCTTTCAGTTCTCCGATTGTTGATTCTGTAAGCTGTCTTTTTGCTGTCAGCAGTTGAAACACTCCTACCTCTGTCTGGTTTGCACCATATAAACCGGATTTCAACCGATAAGACTCAATAAACTCACAATTTGTAAACTGTGGCTCCCCTATCGGTATTCCGCCGTCTTCTAATGGAAGACAGGATTCCACCCGCCGGTACAAATTGTCACAACAAATATACGCACTGGACAGAAACTCCTCTTCATCTATTTCCTCATTCATATCCAGAATTTGCATTATTTTTTCAAAATGCTGCGTGAATTCCATATCATACAATTCTGTTCCATAACACGTGCTAGCAAATGCAAGCAGTGCAATGTACCGTTCTGCTATATTCTGTTCCTCCTGTATAGATGGTAAAATCGACACCGTATCCACTTTTTGTACACAGCCTTTAAACTTTCCATTTCTCCAATTATAAATCAGAGCATAACGACTCTCGCCATCTTTACATTCCATACAATAATAATTTGTTGTATTGCCCTCACCGAACTGTCTGCCGAGCGCACCTTCCGTCTCTGCACCTGCAAATACCCCCGACAGCCATAAAATTGCACGTAATGTGGGCGCATGCAATGTGGCAGATTTTGCCCGAAGTGAATTATATTGTGAGCAGTCCGAAACTTTTGTACTCGTTTTGGTTCTTCCCAGGTCATGAATCAATTTCTGAAATAAATCCGGTAATTCCTCCTGAAATGTCCATGTTTCATATAATGCCGCCATAAAAAATATTCCTCCTTTCGTTCTTTTCTGCATATTCCAAATGAACATCGGCATTCTTGGCCATGCGTTTTCTTTATCCTCCTTTTTCGCAAATAAAAAAGGCAAAGCATGATTCTTTCTTTTCATACTTTGCCTGTCATTTTAAATTTGAAATTTATGCAGAATTCTCTGAAATTAAATACTTCCATCCTAAATGCCAATGGAACTAAAGTTACAGGACACATCATAGATGTGTAAAATAATAATTACAACCTTATCTTAACATTGTCCATTCTTAGTGTCAAGAAAAAGAGAGACTCTCTTTTTCTAATGTCTAACACGTTTATGCTGCCGAAAGATAAGTATTCGACACCAAAGAGTTAATCCCCGTATTCGGTTCTTTTTCACAAACGAGTTTGCACTTGACCGCATCTGAGTAAAATGTTTTCAACTGTACTTCTTTCGGCTTCATCATTGGAAATCTAATTTCAATCTGCTCATCATTGTACAATATAAGGTCATTATAGCAGGTACCTTGTACAACCCATCCTACCTGATATTGTTTCATAAGCTGTTCTGCAGCAGTGCGAAAACATATTTTTAAAATTTCATTATAAACCGTATAATTGGGATGTACTTCAATATTGTCCAACACCAGACAATTATAAGGTTCATTGATCCATATCACAGAATTGGCAATCACTCTGTTCTTATAATAAACATTTACAATTCCAAATCCTCTTTCCAGTGCATACTGTTTTGCCTTGATACTGCCATAGCTCATGCAGCACACCGTTGCATCACCCGCTGTCAGATATTCCGGAGAACCTTTTGCTTCTACTAACACCTTAAAGTTACATAGTTTCTTTAATTCATCCGGAAGATTTTCTACATTATGGAATTTCATAATTTCCAGCACTTCACGATACTGAACCGGCGTCAGCTTCTCTTCCAAAACTGTATGCAATAGATTTTCCTTTTTCAGCCTGCGATAAATATGTTTTGCCTGTCTTGTTTGCTTTTTCAACAATGTTTTCACAAAGGATGATAATCCCTCATAAGACAGACGGATTTCCTGCGCTTTAAACAAACAGGGATATTTTCCACGTATGAATTTTGACAGGTTATGATCTCCATATTCACGAAACAAATCATATAATACAACATTTGGACAATACGTCTGTATGCGCTGCATATAATCTGTCACCATCTCTTTTTCCATTTCTGAAAAATTCAGTTTTTTACTATATGCTTCCATTACATGTTCTTTTAATTCCATCAGATAATCATTACAATCTTTATTTTTTCTAATAAGACTGCTCAATCTTTTACGGGCTCTTTTTTGATTGGGCTGCAATTGTAATTCCTTTTCTATTCTGAGGTACCGGCATACGCCTTCTATAACTTTTGATATATTTAAAGCTTGATTATATGATTTTGTTAAAATAGCTTTCATTGCACCAGTTGTAAGAAGCATTTTCCCATCAAATAATGTTTGTACAATCAGATTCCAGTCATGGAAATAATTCCCCTCTTCTTTGTTTCTTCGTTTGACGATATTTTCAATACACCCGGATGCATATTTTTTTGATACTATATGATAAATTGTCTCACACATGAAAATAAACTGTTCTTTTTCATTCTCACACAATTCATCTAATTCTTTTAAATATTTATCAATAATAAGCATTCTGTCCAAATAGAACAAATATAAATTTTTTGTTATATATGGAACCGGATACATAGGATGATATAAACCAAATTTATTAAAATAACTTACATAATATGTGCGTTTATATTTTCGAAAATACTGTTCGCCAAATTCTCTGGAGGTACGTTCCAGCCAGCGATAGCCTGATAACGAATTTCGATAGGATGTGTTATAGATTTTGCCTTTATTGTATATTTTAAGGCATTTTCTATAGTCATCATAACAATATCCTTTTTCATTATCTCTCATATCTTTCTTTTCTTTGTATCCAAATAACTGATAACGATCCAATGCTTTTTGAAAAAACTTATGTATAATCTCATGATTATCCATGCCCTTCGTTTCTTCCGGAATCCTGTTATATAAAAAATAATCAGATGTTATAGGGATCGTTTCTCCGAACATACTATAGTAATCTATCCATTTTTCAATCATATTACGCATGATAAATTTCATATGATTCTTTTTGTGAAAATCAACACCATCCTGTATCGGTTTCTTCAAAAATTTCAGCACTGATGATATATAAGTGCTTCCTCCAATAGGCATCTCATCAATCTGTCTCCAAAAACCATATTTCCAATTGCTTTCTTCTAATATTTCTAAATCGACGCTAAAAATCACATGATGAGCATCTTCTCCATTATCGTAATATTTATGCAAAATATGATCTTCTATAATTTTTATCCCCCTTTTTTTGCATTTATCAATACTATCCAAAAGATGGTAGGATGTACTTCTCATTTCTGCATGAAAAAGCTTCTTATTACGGTTCCATTTTTCGCATTGCCGGAAAAAGAATAACAATAATCTTGGTAAATATTGAAAATTCGGGCAATTTACATCAGCTATATAAATCTGCTTTGAGTGATACTCGGCATAAATCTGAGGAATATATGCAACAATGTAACACACAAGTTCTCCTTTAGAAAAACCTGCTACTGAATAATAAAAAAACTCCGGCTGCGTTGCTTCCTCTTTCAAACCTTCCATTCCCATGCGCATTTCTTCAGGATAAGATTGTTTTTCTAAATCAATAACAGCCGGAAAATACTCTTCGCTCATTTTTGTAAAATACATAAACTTCTCCTTCCATATTAATAAGAAAAGCGATTCATCGTATTGACAAACCGCTTTTCCCACTTTTACTTTATAATAATTTTTATGATCTATGCACTACGCTGTTCATATGCATTCAACAATTCTTTTCCTACCTGCTTTAAACGCATTCCGAAAAGTGTATTACGTTTAGCTGTCGTATTATTTCGGATAGCTTGAGCAACTGCCCGTTTACTTCCTACAATAATCACCTTTTTTGTTGCACGTGTGATTCCAGTGTAAAAAATATTTCTCTGTAACATGCGCCAAAAGCACCCCAGCATAGGGATTATAACAACAGGGCACTCATTTCCTTGAGATTTATGCACCGACATTGCATACCCATGAACCAGCGGCCAGTAATCATCATCAGAGAATTCCACAAGCCGGTCATCTCCAAAGTCTACACGCATCACCGTCTTTCCCTCTTTCTTAAAAATGCTCACAACTTCGCCAAGATCACCGTTTGAAATATCATCCCTGTTTTCTGTCTGCATGACCTTATCTCCCTCTCGGTAAAGACGTCCTCCGTTCTTTATTTCTTTCCGTCCACGCCGTTTTGGATTAACCACTTCCCGCAACATCTCATTGAGTGCGTCGGAACCTGCCGCAGTATTCTTTTTCAATGGTGAAAGTACCTGTATATCATCAGTTTGTTTCCCATGTGTTTTCCAGTAATCCTCATACAAATCACGTATGATCTCTGACGCATCTTCCGGCGCATTCGCTGAATAGAATTCAAAGGTATCATCATATATGAGCTTTGTCTGCTTCCGATTGATGCGTACTGCATTTTCCACGATTGTACTTCCTTCCTCTTGACGAAAACAGGAATCGAGAATGGTAGTCGGAATCATCCCTGAAACGATCATCTCATGAAATACATTTCCTGGTCCCACGCTGCCAAGCTGATCTTTGTCTCCTATCATAACAAGGGTTGCATCCTTTTTTATGGCTGAGAAAAATCGGTCTGCCAGATACATATCACACATGCCAAACTCGTCTGCTATGATAAAATCATCTTCCAGTTTACCGACATGCCACGATTCCTCCTCGTCCTCATTCTCTGAAGGAATCCCCACTGCTTTCTGCATGGTCATTGCCGGAAATCCGGTTTTTTCATACATACGCCTTCTGGCACGCCCGGTCGGCGCACAAAGCAAAATTAAAGAATCTTTGTTTAATTTTTCCTGAATTCGGATGATAATGCGAATCAAAGTTGTCTTTCCGGTTCCCGGCCCTCCGGTGATGATAGATACCGGATACTGGAACACTTGGCGTACTGCCTGCTCCTGTGTTTTACTTAATGTAATTCCTTCTTCGGCTGTAATCTGCTGCAGAAGAGGCTCTATATCCACTTTCTTCCTCTTTCGCTTTAAAAGACGCATCAACTCTGCCGCAGCTCCCATTTCCACTTCAAAATTTCGTTTAGTATAGATTCCACCACCATTTCCAATCAATGTCTGATCCTTACGTATCATTTCATTCCCGATATCTTTAATTATACGTTCCGAAACTTTCTGTCTGTCTTTTGCATGATTTAAAAGCTCGGCAGACCGTTCTACAATTTCTTCACTTTTCAAAAACAGATGTCCTTCCTCATCAGCAGCACGCTGAAGCACATACAAAATCGCTGCTTTGATGCGTTCCGGATCATCTGCTTTAAAGTTTTTCGCTTTTCTGGCAATCGGATCTACCGTCAAAAAACCAAATCCTTTGATTTCACATAATCGGAACGGATTTTTCTTAATAATTGGATAAGCATTGTTTCCAAAATGTTCCTGTATCCGCATTAACTTGTTCGAGGTCACACCAAAAGGTGCCAAATAAACCATCAATTCTCTCAACTGACGGCTCTTCTGATACCCCTCCATGATTATTTCCAGTCTGCTCTCGGTAATCCCTGAAACCTCCAGCAGCTTCTCTGGCACATTTTCCATAATGTACAATGTTTTCTTTCCAAATTTCTCAACAATGCGCTCCGCTGTTACCGGCCCAATCCCCTTGATCATGTCAGATGCAAGATAAGCTTTGATTCCCTCCTCCGTTTCAGGAATACAGATGCGAAACGATGAAACGTCCAATTGCATGCCATACTTTGTCTCTTTCCATTCACCATCCAGTTCAACCTCTACACCGTCACCGGTCGGAAGTTCAATCCCAACTGCCTGAAAATATCCGGTGTTTCTCGGATGAGAACGGACAATTTTTTTCGGTAATTCCTCTTCTGTTTGGTAAGCGGCAACAGTATAACCATTCCCGGCATTATAAAATATTCGTTCAATGGATTTTGCATGTATCATTTACTTACGCTCCTTTCCCCACGATAACCATAGATATTTTCCTTTTTTTACTGCATGGATATGATCTTTATGTAAGTACTGGATTAATATCTTTGTCTCGTGAGCTGGGAATGCC
>NZ_JBBMEK010000072.1:0-13168 GCF_040096555.1 Coprococcus intestinihominis
TGATTCTCGATCCATCACCGGCCAGAGCGGATCTGCCGGATGAGTTATTTCCTTTAATTGATATTATGAAACCGAATGAGAAAGAATTGAGTATACTGACAGGTATGCCGACAGAAACAGATGAAGAGATCAAGGCGGCAGCAGATGCACTGCTTGAAAAAGGTGTTTCTAAGGTTGTGGTTACCCTTGGAGCAAGAGGTGCCATGCTGGCCGATGGCAATGAGAAGCTTTTCTTTGAGGCAAAGCCGGTTGTACCTGTGGATACAACGGCGGCCGGAGCTGCATTTACTGCTGCAATGGTCAATGGACTGGCACAGGAAATGGGAATGATACAGGCCATTCGCATGGCCAACGGTGTGGCATCGATTGTTGTTACACGCCATGGGGCACAGGCTTCGATTCCTGACAGGGATGAAATCGATGACCTGATATGGAACTATTAATTCTCAGTAAGTGCAGTTAATTTTTCCGGATGGATGAGTTCGATGGTGCCGCGGGATAGTCGGATCCAACCTTCATTTTGAAAGTAGCGAAGCATACGGGTGACCACTTCTCTGGCCGTTCCCATGTGATTGGCAATTTTTTCATGGGTGATTTTCAGGTGGTTGGTTTTTTCAATGGCGCTTTCTTGAATTAGGAATTCAGCCAGCCGCTTATCAAAGCTTTTCCATATGATCTGTTCCATCAGCCACATGACATCAGAAAAACGGCTGCTGAGAATTTCATTTGTATAATTGGCCAGAGCAGCGGACGCTTCCATGACGGATTTATAGACATTAGGCGGGATCAGCCAGAAATCCGTATCTTTTTCGGTTTCGATGATGGTGTCGAACTGGATATTCGGCATCATGCAGGAGGCGGAGAACAGACACAGATCTCTTTCAAACAGGCGGAAAAGTGTGATTTCCCTGCCTTCCTCAGATATCATATAGGCGCGCAGCTGGCCGGAATGAATGAGCAGAACGCCAACACAGTCAAGGGAACCATTGTGAATGATGGTTCCTTTTTTTGCATGTTCATAACGGACAGCGTGTTCAAGCTGTTCCTGCTGTCCGGCAGTTAATTTATTCCAAACGGGAAAAAACTCCTGAAAATCTTTTTCTTTTGAAATCAAAATATATCCTCCTAGTTTTTGGGGAGCTGACAAATTGTCAGCTTCATCAAGAGATAGATGACTTTCCTGAATACATAGCAAAAGTTGTTTTCAGTATAAAGAAATTTATGATGGAAGTCAATGAACTTTGGTGACAAAGTCACGGAAGGATTTCTGATAAAAGGGTATACTACAGACATAAGAAACAGATAAGACATGAACGATAAGAAAAGGAGATTTGATAGATGATGAGAGAATTTAATAAAAGAACTTTGGATAAATATGCTGCAGATGGTAAAATGGTTTTAGTGGAATTTAGTGCACCATGGTGCGTGTACTGCAGAAGGCTGGCACCGGCTATGGAGAAGATTGCAGAGGAATATAAAGATATCCTGGCAGTTGGCTCAGTGAATATTGATAATGAGCAGGAATTGGCAAGACAGGAACGGATTGAAGTTGTGCCGACGCTGGTGCTTTATAAAAACGGACAAGCTGTGGATTCTATTGTGGGGCCGGGTTCGAAGGCGGCAGTCGAGGACTTTATACGAAAGAACAGCTGAGGTCGGAATATGAGCAAAATATTCTGATATGACAGAAATTCGGAAAATGTATTTAGAAATCATCGGATAGTGCGGTATAGAATGGAGGAACGGAATGAGACATTTATATGATGTGATTATTATCGGCGGCGGTCCGGGCGGTTATACGGCAGCACTGTATGCCGCCAGAGCTGGTCTGGATACACTGGTACTTGAGAAGTTATCAGCGGGCGGACAGATGGCCCTGACAACACAGATTGATAATTATCCCGGTTTTGAGGCGGGCATTGATGGTTTCACGCTGGGAGAAAAAATGCAGCAGGGGGCAGAGCGCTTTGGGGCAAAAACAGAAATCGTTGAAGTGGATGGCGTTCATTTGCAGGGGCCTGTAAAGACGGTGCATACCAATGAAGGAATTTTTGAGGCAAAAACAGTGATTCTGGCTATGGGGGCTCATCCGAGAAAACTGGGTATTCCGGACGAAGCGCGATTGGTCGGTCATGGCCTGCATTATTGTGCTGCCTGTGACGGCATGTTTTATAAAGATAAAACAGTGGTTGTTGTGGGCGGCGGCAACAGTGCGGCTGCGGATGCACTGCTTTTGTCCAGAATCTGTAAAAAAGTTATTCTTGTTCATCGGAGAGATGAGTTGCGGGCAACCAAAATTTATCATCAGCCCTTGATGCAGGCAGAAAATGTTGAATTTCAGTGGAATCAGACGGTTGAGAGTGTTATTGAAAGTATAGTGGCAGATGATGGTCATGATGGTCGGCAGGGACGGCGTTTCAGTGGAGGAAGAAATCATGTGCAGATAACAGGTGTGCGTTTAAAAAATGCGGCAACCGGTGAGAAACAGGAAATTGTTTGTGATGGTATTTTTGTCAGTGTGGGCAGGGAGCCTGAGACACGAATGATTGAAAATCAGGTTGTGTTGGATGAGAATGGTTACATTATTGCAGACGAGTCTACAAAAACCAATCTTCCGGGAGTGTTTGCAGTGGGCGATATCCGGACGAAGGCGTTGCGTCAGATTGTGACAGCCACTGCGGATGGCGCCAATGCGGCGTATGCTGTGGAGGAATATCTGGCGAATAAATAGGAACCCCAGGGAAATAAAGACTTTAAACTGCTATACTGAATAAAAGGTGTAGCAGTTTTTTTATGATTTTGTGTAGATTTTTCCAGATTCTAAGCGTATAATAAACATGCTTTGCGTGTAAAAACGAATGTAGATAGAGAGAGGAAAGAATTTAATGGAAAAATTAAAACCAATGTTGTGGTCCGTGATGAAGGGCTACACAAAAGAACAGCTGGTCAAAGATATTGTGGCCGGCATTATTGTGGCAATCATTGCACTGCCGTTGTCGATTGCTCTGGCCCTGGCTTCAGGGGTGACGCCTGAGCGCGGTATTTATACGGCAATTACAGCCGGATTTGTTATTTCATTTCTTGGCGGAAGCCGTGTGCAGATTGCGGGACCGACAGCTGCATTTGCGACAATTGTTGCCGGTATAGCCGCGGAGAATGGTATAGAAGGACTGGCACTGGCAACGGTGATGGCCGGTATTATCCTGATCATTATGGGTGTCTGTCGAATGGGAAGCCTGATCAAATATATTCCATATACGATCACGACAGGTTTTACAGCCGGTATTGCCGTTACGATTTTTATTGGGCAGATTAAAGATTTTCTTGGTCTGACAGTTGTTTCGGAAGAACCGCTGATTGAGACAATGGACAAATTAGTGGGGGATATTCGTTTTATCAGCACCATTAATGTACAGGCAGTCATCGTTGGTGCGGTATGTCTGGCGATTCTGATTGTCTGGCCGATGATCAATGAGACGATTCCGCCGTCACTTCTGGCAGTTATTGCCGGTATTGCCATGGTGAAAGGTTTACATATGCCGGTGAATACAATCGGTGATTTATATACAATTTCCAATGCACTGCCTGCATTGACAGTTCCTGTGTTTAATTTTGATATGGTACAGAAACTGCTTCCGGATGCATTTACCATTGCCATCCTGGCTGCGATCGAATCCTTATTGTCATGTGTCGTTGCAGATGGTATGATTAATTCAAAGCATCGTTCCAATACAGAACTGGTAGCCCAGGGCGCGGGCAATATTGTTTCTGCGTTATTTGGCGGTATCCCTGCCACAGGTGCCATTGCCCGTACAGCAGCCAATATCAAGAATGGCGGACGTACACCGATTGCAGGTATGGTTCATGCAGTTGTACTTCTGTTGATTCTTGTTGTGCTGATGCCTTATGCGGCACTGATTCCGATGCCGACGATTGCAGCGATTTTGTTTATGGTAGCCTATAATATGAGCGGTTGGCGTAAATTTGCATATTTGCTGAAAACAGCGCCAAAGAGTGATATAATAGTGCTTGTATTGACTTTTGGTCTGACAGTTGTATTTGATCTTGTTGTTGCCATTGAGGTTAATGTGGTACTTGCTGCAATGCTGTTTATGAAGCGCATGAGTGAGGAGACGGCTGTTGAAGGCTGGAAATATGTTGAAAGTGATGACGATGATCCTGACAGTATTAACTTGAGGGATGTAGCCAAAAATATTCGTGTTTATGAGTTAAGTGGTCCATTATTCTTCGGTGCTGCCGATAAGATTGCTGAGATTCATGCGAAAGATTTCAATAATTGTCTGATTTTGCGTATGCGAAGCGTGAATGCTATTGATGCAACAGCGATGCATGCACTGGAACTGCTTTGGGAGAAATGTCAGAAGAAGAATGTGACGCTGATCTTTTCTCATGTGAATGAACAGCCGATGTCAGCGATGAAGAAGTCGGGACTTTATGATAAGGTCGGTGCTGAAAACTTCTGTGCGCATATTGATGACGCACTGGAAAGAGGCGCTGAGCTGGGAGAATCCCGACAGTAAAAGCCGATATTTGTCTATGCTTGTCATTATTGGGTGCAGTTGGAAAACTTGCGGCTGAATAATGACCAGAAATTTATTAAGAAAAGGATGGGGCAGAAATGGGAAAATTAATAATACCTGAAAATTACCGTTCTTGCCTGAGTAGTTATGAGACTCAGGAAGCAATCGGTATGATTAAAATCCTGATGCAGAAGAAATTATGTATGGCGTTAAAGCTGAAACGTGTGACAGCACCGTTATTTGTTGATCCGTCTTCCGGTTTGAACGATGATCTGAACGGCGTGGAGCGACCGGTATCTTTTGATATTCCGGATGCACATATGGAAGCCCAGGTTGTACATTCTCTTGCAAAATGGAAGCGTATGGCACTTTATAATTATGATTTTCCTGTAGGCAAAGGTCTGTTGTGTGATATGAATGCTATTCGTCGTGACGAAGAACTGGACAATCTGCATTCCGCTTATGTGGATCAGTGGGACTGGGAAAAAGTTATCACAGAAGAGGATAGAAACTTTGATTATCTGAAGACCACTGTGAACCGTATTGTGGAATCCATTTGCAATACCCTGGATGAAGTGAAATATCAGTATGAACATCTGCATACAGAGCTTTGCAGAGAAGTTTCTTTTATCACATCTCAGGAACTGGAAGATATGTATCCGGATCTGACACCGAAGGAAAGAGAGAATGCCTATGCCAGAGAGAAGAAGACGATCTTTATTATGCAGATCGGTGATCTTCTGAAATCCGGCGAACGCCATGACGGACGTGCACCGGACTATGATGACTGGCAGTTAAATGGTGACCTGCTGTTCTGGCATGAACCATTACAGTGTGCACTGGAAGTATCTTCCATGGGTATCCGTGTTGATGCGAAGTCCCTTGATGAACAGCTGACCAAGGCCGGCTGTGATGAGAGACGTAAGCTGCCGTTCCATCAGCTGCTGTTGTCCAACAGACTGCCGCTGACAATCGGCGGCGGTATCGGCCAGTCCAGAATCTGTATGCTGTTGCTTCAGAAAGCCCATGTGGGTGAAGTTCAGGCATCTGTCTGGGACAAAGAGACACTGCAGCAGTGTGAATCTGCCGGTATCGAAATTCTTTAATTTCTTAATGAGTAGATTGGCTTCAGGAACTTTGAAGTCTAACCATAAAAATAACGTTCTGCACTCCGCTACGCTTAGGCGCAGGAAGTCGTTGCAGAACGTTATTTTTGTGTTTGGGACTAGGAAAGGCTGAGAGCCAATCTACTCATTAAGCTAAAAATCAGAGAATTTCGATACATCATAAAGTAAAAAGAAGATGTTTTGGGGTGGAAAATGGAGATATATATAAATTGCTGGATGAAGCAATCTATTGTATAATGACAGTAAGTGAGTGTTCGAACAAATTATGATGTATTTGAAAAACAAGGAGAGATTATATGCCGTTATTAGAAGAAAAAATTTATACGATAGAGGCTATTTATGCATTGCCAGAAGGTGAGAGAGCAGAACTTATTGATGGTAAGATTTATTATATGGCTCCGCCCAGCAGAAAGCATCAGGATATTTCGGGGGAATTATATGCGGATATTAAAAGTTATATCCGTTCCCATGGTGGAGACTGTAAGGTTTATGCGGCTCCTTTTGCGGTATATCTGGATGAAGCAACGAATACATATGTTGAGCCGGACATATCTGTTATCTGTAATCCTGATAAGTTAGATGATAAGGGGTGTACAGGGGCACCGGATTGGATTATTGAGATTGTTTCCCCTGCCAGCAGAAGAATGGATTATTATACGAAATTGTTTAAATACAGAACAGCCGGTGTTCGAGAGTATTGGATTATTGATGCGGCAAAGAATCAGGTTGTGGTGTACGATTTCGTCAACGGCGATATGGCGCAGTATACATTGCAGGACTCTGTTAAGGTAGGAATTTACGAAGACTGCGTGATTGATTTCGGGAGTATGGATTTTTAAACAGGCGCATTTTGCGTATTGAGAAAGCTAAGGGAATTGAAACAAGTATGGTAAATCAGACAAAACAAGCTCTGGAGGCATCATTAAAGCACTTACTTTTACAGAAGCCTCTGGACAAAATTACAATCAGCGATCTGACGAAGGACTGTGGCATCAGCCGAATGGCGTTTTACTATCATTTTAAGGATATTTATGATTTGGTGGAATGGTCATGCCTGGAAGATGCCACAAGGGCATTGGCGGGCAAGAAGACTTACAGTACATGGACAGAAGGATTGCTGCAGATTTTTGAAGTTGTTTATGAGAACAAGCCGTTTATTATGAATGCCTACCGCTGCATCAGCAGGGAGCAGATTGAGAATTTTCTGTTTCAGTTGACGTCGGATTTGATCATGGGGGTTGTTAAAGAGCAGGAGCAGGCTGCGAATACGACGATACCTGATAAAGATAAGCGTTTTATTGCAGATTTTTATAAATACAGTTTTGTGGGCATTATGCTGGACTGGATTAAGCAGGGCATGAAAGAAGATTACGAGGAAATTGCCAGAATGATCGCGATCACGCTGCACGGCGGCATTGCGAATTCCATCAGGAACTTTACAAAAGCGGAGGAATGATAAGTTTTTTATCATTTCTCTTTTTTTGTAAATTGAAAAAAGACAAAATCGGTCATACTATATAGGCATCACTTAATAACAGATGAAAGACATCTAATATCGGTTGTACACGATACCAAACGCAACAGAGTGTCAATGTGCAGCTATTTGAAGAAAGGTGGTTATCTATATGGCTAAAAAGAAATTAACATTAGGTATGGCAGCGGCTGCGGTAGCAGGCACAGCGGTTTATGTGGCGAAGAAGTCTCAGGATAAGAAGAATCAGAACGGCACATCACAGAACGACATCCGGGATAAGGCAAATTCTGGTTGGTCATTGACACAGCATAAAATAAATTCAGGTTGGACATTTAATAAGAAAGACGACAGGAATTCAGCAGTCAACAATAGTTACCGCAATACAGAGCGCGGCAAATATGAGAAAAACAGCAAGGGCATTTATTATACCAATGGTAATTATGAAGCTTTTGCCAGACCGGAAAAGCCGGAGGGTGTGGAGGAAAAGCATGCCTATATCGTAGGCAGTGGTCTTGCTTCTCTGGCAGCGGCATGTTTCCTTGTTCGTGACGGACAGATGCCGGGAGAGCATATTCATATTCTTGAAGCTATGGACATTGCAGGCGGGGCCTGTGACGGTATCTTCGACCCGAGCCGTGGCTATATCATGCGTGGCGGTCGTGAAATGGAGAATCATTTCGAATGTTTATGGGATCTTTTCCACAGTATTCCATCTCTTGAAATTCCAGGTGCTTCGGTTCTGGATGAATTTTATTGGCTGAATAAGCATGATCCAAACTATTCGCTTTGCAGAGCAACGGTGAATCGGGGCAAAGATGCCCATACAGATGGAAAATTTAATCTCAGCCAGAAGGGCTGCATGGAAATCATGAAGTTGTTCATGACGAAGGATGAAGACCTTTACGATAAAACCATTGAAGATGTTTTCGATGATGAAGTCTTCAATTCAACATTCTGGATGTACTGGCGCACCATGTTTGCCTTCGAAAACTGGCATAGCGCACTGGAAATGAAGCTGTATTTCCAGAGATTTATTCATCATATTGCCGGTCTGCCGGATTTCAGTGCTTTGAAATTCACAAGATACAATCAGTATGAATCTCTGATCCTGCCAATGCAGAAATATCTTGAAGATGCCGGGGTTGATTTCCAGTTTAATACAGAAGTGACGAATGTTGTTTTCAAGTTTGAGAATGGAAAGAAGATTGCGTCTCTGATCGAGTGCAAAGTCAATGGCAAGGAAAACGGCATTATGCTGACAGAAAACGACCTTGTATTTGTTACAAACGGCAGCTGTACAGAGGGAACGATTTACGGCGATCAGAATCATGCGCCGAATGGTGATGCGGAAGTCAGAACAAGCGGTGTCTGGAGCCTCTGGAAAAATATTGCCAGACAGGACCCGTCCTTCGGACATCCGGAGAAATTCTGCTCAGATGTGGCCAAGACAAACTGGGAGTCCGCAACTGTCACAACACTGGATGATAAGATTATTCCTTATATTACCAACATCTGCAAACGTGATCCGAGAACAGGCAATGTCGTTACAGGAGGCATCGTCAGCTGTCAGGATTCCAGTTGGCTTCTGAGCTGGACCATTAACAGACAGGGACAGTTTAAAGAGCAGGACAAAGATAAAGTCTGCGTATGGGTGTATGGTCTGTTTACAGATGTACCGGGTGATTTTATTAAGAAACCGATGAAGGATTGTACAGGTAAGGAAATCACAGCAGAATGGCTGTATCATCTGGGTGTACCGGAAGATCAGATTATGGATCTGGCAGAAAACAGTGCTGTTTGCGTACCGACCATGATGCCTTATATTACTGCATTCTTCATGCCGAGAGCAAAAGGTGACAGACCGGATGTTATCCCGGATGGCTGCGTGAACTTTGCATTCCTTGGACAGTTTGCAGAAACACCGAGAGATACGGTTTTCACCACAGAATATTCCGTACGTACAGCGATGGAAGCCGTGTATGGACTGCTGGGTGTAGATAGAGGTGTACCGGAGGTCTGGGGCAGTGTTTATGATATCCGGGAACTGTTAGACAGCACTGTGAAACTCATGGATGGCAAATCTCCATTGGATATTGAGCTTCCGGGACCGCTGAATCTGGTGAAGAAGCCTCTTTTGAAGATGATTCATGGAACGGTTGTTGAAAAAGTACTGGAAGACCATGATATTATCCGCAAATAGCGAATGATGTAATAAAAAAGGCTGTCGCTTAACGATTGAAAATCGTTAAGCGACAGTCCTTTTTGTAGGAGATTGTTTAATCTCGTTCTCTATAGTGATTGCAATCTTTTAATTCATCCGGGTCTTCCAGTGTATGATACCATGTGCAGCTCCATTTCCAGCTGCAGTCAGTAGGTTCACCGTATTCACAATCTTTACATCTTCCGTAGTTTTCCATAATTAATTCCTCCATTTAATTAAAATCATGTTTTTGCAATTGTTTTGGGATTGCTTTGTTTTGATGCTTTAAGTATATCAGAAGCCCTTTTGGGAGGTGTTCCCGGAGAGTGAAAAAATCAAGGTTAGATTTAATCTCTGTACTGGGCTTCGAAGCGCAATGTGACCATTGGTGTATGGGTGAAAGCCCCATAATTAAGTACCTTCAGCTCTGTGATATTGGTTGAAATCTGTGACCAGTTAAACTGGCAAAGCATTTCTCGCTTGACAGCTTCCGGTGTTGTAAAGCCTGTTGCCTGCTTTGTTTCAAAATGCATACATTCATAGGAACCATCCCCTCTGTCCTGAAATTCGCTGCCGAATGTGATGTTATTTTTCTTTAAATATACATCCTCAATCTGGAAAGAGACAGAGCAGGTGGAAGCATTGATTTTTCTTACCATAACTAATACCTGAAGTTTCATCCAGGGACAGCGTTTGGCAATAAGGAATACAATCTGTTCCATCTGATTTAAGATTGAGCTGCAAGATCCTGTTCGGTTGACGGTGCAGTGTAAACGAGAATCTGTGTTGGTGTTTCCTTTTTTGTTAGCTGAAGGCTTGGTGTCGCTGTCTGCAAAAATAATAAAAATAATAATCGCTGCAATAATGATCCACATAAATATAATCTCCTTTTCTTTAAGTGCCTGTTTTCTTTTGATGTAATCAGTATATCAGAGGCCTTTAAGGGAGTTGTTCCCGGATGGTGAAAAAATCGCAGTCAGCATTTGGAGAAGGAGACGCCTTTTCGGGAGGTGCTTTTTATCAGCAAATCTTAATGGGGACATAATTGAATAGACATGTTTAGTATGCTAAAATAATAGCGATCACGAAATACAAAGTGGGAGGATACTATTAAGAAAAGGGGCGTTGCAGATGGGTAAAGTGCGTTTGAACGAAGATCGTGAAATCGTTGCGAGAGTTAAGGAAGGTCTGAAACGGAAAGAAGGTTACTGCCCGTGCAGACTGGAGGTCAAACCGGAGTATAAGTGTATTTGTGATGAATTCAAAGCACAGATTCAGGATCCGGATTTTGAGGGCTATTGTCATTGTCAGCTTTATTATAAAGAGAAATAATTGTCACCGTCGAGTCATTTGCAGATAAGCTGGCAAATAACACCTGCCAGAACGGCAACAGTTAAGGATGTAAGAAAATCCATGACAGACACCGCCTTATAATTTAACCCCAAAAGGAGGTAAAACTTTGAAAGTTTTAGTTTACAGAAAATGCAGTACATGTATGAAAGCTTTGAAATGGCTTGAGGTCAATCAGGTTGTTTTTGACGAAAGGCCGATTAAAGAGGAGAATCCGTCTTACGAGGAATTGAAAGCCTGGTATGAAATGAGTGGCCTGCCGCTGAAAAAATTCTTTAATACCAGCGGGATATTGTACAAACAAATGAATCTGAAGGACAAGCTGAAAGAAATGTCTGAGGATGAACAGCTGAAGCTTCTGGCAACAGATGGTATGCTGGTGAAGCGGCCGCTGGTCATTGGGGACGGTTTTGTACTGACGGGATTCAAAGAGAAAGAGTGGGAAGACAAAATCAATGGTTAGAGAAATTACAAAGGATATATTTTTCCTGGGCCAGAAATCAGAACCGGCGACAGAGGCTGATATCCAGACCGGCCGTGATTTGCAGGACACATTAAAAGCCCATCGTGCGGAATGTGTTGGCATGGCAGCAAACATGATAGGGATAAAAAAGAATGTCATTATTGTGAATATGGGAATTGTTGATTTGGTGATGTTTAATCCGGTATTATTGAAGAAAAGTGGTCCTTATGAGACGGAAGAGGGCTGTTTGTCATTGACAGGTGTGAGGAAGACGACAAGATACAGAGAAATCGAAGTGGAGTACAGAGATATGAGCTGGACAGTGCGCCGCCAGAAACTTAGTGGTTGGACGGCACAAATCTGTCAGCATGAGATGGATCATTTAAAAGGAATTATTATTTAAATAGTACTAAAGATATTTGCTTACAGAAGAAAAGGCTGCCCGGTGGCAGCCTTTTGTGAGAGATTGTCTTAATCGCGTTCTTTATAGCGATTACAATCTCTGAGTTTATCCGGGTCTTCCAGTGTGTGATACCATGTACAGCTCCATTTCCAGCTGCAACCAGAAGCTTTTTTGGGGCGAGTCCCGGAGTGAGCAAAAACTGCAATTACGAGATGGAGGATCAATAGAGATATGGGAAAAGTAGTTTCGGTGATCGAATCATTTATTATGAAAGCACAGGTGAGATAATATAGATACGAATGAGACACAATGGGATAAATTGTTGAAAATAAAAACTTCGGGACGCGATGATTCACGTTCGGATCAGTACCGATACCCTTATGAGCCGACGCCGTATTCGGTGCTGGAGCGATTGGCAGGCAGCGGATATATACGGAAAAGTAATTGCCTGTTGGATTATGGGTGCGGAAAAGGACGTGTGGACTTTTTTCTGTCCTATCAGACAAGATGTCGTTCCGTCGGTGTGGAATATGATAGCAGAATATATAAAACAGTCTGCGAAAACAAACGCCATGCCGTATCAGGCAGCCGGACGGAATTCGTCATGGGGAATGCTGAGAACTACGTTGTACCTGCAGAGGTGGACAGAGTATTTTTCTTCAATCCTTTTTCAGTAGAGATTCTTCGAAAAGTTCTGGCAAAAATTGAAGATTCCTATTATGAAAATCCCCGTGAGATACAGTTGTTCTTCTATTATCCGTCAGATGAGTATATCAGTGAACTGATGACGGTGGATATGCTTTCCTTTGTGGATGAGATAGACTGCCGGGACTTGTTTGATGGGGAGAACCCAAGGGAGAGGATTATGGTGTTCGCATATTAAGGAGCTTCTGAATAAAATTAATAGCATCGGGACAACTAAGTGAATCCATACTTTGTATAATGAAAGTATACTTAGTTGTAAGATAGACTTATACAGAAGATTTTTTGTGAAGTCTATTGACATTATAAGAAATGAGTGTTATAGTACAAATAGAACAAAAAGCGTTGAAGAGGATACGGCTATGGCCGTGTCCTCTATTAACATGATGCGTTCAGAATAGAAGAAGTTCAGAAAGGTCTTATAAAGACGGAGGTGGACAGTGATGGCTAAGAGAGATTATTATGAAGTTCTTGGTATAGATAAAAAAGCAGACGACAAGGCGATTAAGCGTGCATATAGAAAACTGGCGAAGAAATATCATCCGGATACGAATCCGGGGGATAAGCAGGCAGAGCAGAAGTTTAAGGAAGTCACAGAAGCTTATAATGTTCTCGGTGATGAGAAGAAGAGAAAGCTGTATGACCAGTATGGTTTTGCAGCCTTTGAAGAAGGTGCAGCAGGCGGCGCATACGGCGGTGCAGGTGCAGGCAGCGGCTTTGGCGGTTTCCAGGGCGGTTTTGGTGGCAATGGCGGTTATCAGGAGTTCCATTTTAAGGGTGGACAGAACGGTAATATGGATGATATCTTCGGAGATATTTTCGGGGATATGTTCCATGGCAGAAGTAGCAGCGGTTTCGGCGGCCAGGGATTCAAGCAGAGCTATGGCAGCGGTTTTGGCGGCGGCAGT
>NZ_JBBMEK010000073.1:0-13144 GCF_040096555.1 Coprococcus intestinihominis
CAGAAGATAAGAGCACCATTCCCAAAATTAGCTTTGCATGTACCACATAATACTTTTTCATTTTCCTCTTCCTTCCTAACACTCTCTATTTATGATTCTATCAGTCATTCTTTATGTTCTATCATAAAACAAATTCGGAAAGAGTGTATGAAACGATGTGGAATCCAACCGCCAGCTTGCAGTGCTACTCCAGAAAATTTCATTGATGGCGAAAGAATCCATGCACAGTTATTCCTTCTACATACATTTTATAAAAGAATCTCCAACAAGAGGTTATTTTTTCAATCTTTAACCAATGCCATGAATATCATGCTCTCAATATTCTTGCCCTCTCACATGGCTCGTTTTTCCTACTTTTTCAAAGGGTTTTCTATTTCATTTGTAAAATATAAGTTTTTAAAGATTTTTTACCATATTCTTCCTTTTGCAACCTATTCATTGCAATTATATCCTCTTTCTCCCATAGAATCAAGATAGTAATGCAACGTATTCATTGCAAATTTTTCTGTAATATGTATATAAGTAAGGGAGAAAATAAAATGGACCAAAAATTAAAACAGGACATATCAATCGGCATTACCATCCGGGAACTTCGGATAGAACGCCATATGACTCAAGAACAGGTAGCAACAAAACTACAACTTCTGAATTTAGATATCACTCGCAGCGTATATTCACAAATTGAGAACGGTACATATAATATTCGAATTTCTATCTTAGCAGGCTTGGCACAAGTCTTTCAAGTGGACTACAATTGCTTTTTTCGTGATGTTCACCTCTCCATTTCTTAGATTTTTTAAAATTGAAAATATCTATTGCATTACTAATAGTGTAAATTACAAAAAAGTACTGGACATCTCCAAGCCCAGTACTCTTTTGCATTATGCTCTTAATTCTCTTCTTTCAACATTGCTATAACTTCTTCCAAACTCTTACCTGAGTTCTGAACCAATCTATAAAGTTCATCCTTTTGCTGTTCTTCAATCTTTATTTTCAAATCTTTTCTCTTCAGACGTAAATTTTTTAATGAACTCTCTGTAGCCTCAATCTCCTTGTCAACCAAAGCTAACTGTTCTTCCAAAGTAATTTTTTCCATTTTCTTTCTTCCTCTTGGCATAATTATGTCCTCCTATATGATTATATTTTTCATTCTAACACTTTTCTTCTAATAATACCACAACTTCTTCATTACACTCTTTATCCCTATACCCCTTACTAGATTCATATAATTATGCTTCCTTAAAAACACTTTACAGCCTAAGTCGTTTTTGCCTCCCTTTTAATAATTTCAGAAAAATAAATTCTTTGCATTTCTAATGAACCATATTCCTCCCAATCAAAGTACTCTGCATCTTGATCTGTTAACCTCTCTCCACTTGCAACAATCTTCAATCTGCGTATTATTTCTTTGACGGAAGGAAATAATACCTTGCTGTCATTTGTGTAAAACAAATACATATATCCTCTTGATGTAGTAAGATTTTGCGTACTTCCAATGATAATTGCTTTAAATCCTGCATCATTTACTACGGAAATCTCTGCTGTTTTTAACTTTTGATTCCAGATAATATCTAAACATTTAAATACTGGCTCTCTTTTTAAACTGCTATATCCATTCTTTATCTTTACTGCAAGCTCTCTATACCCCATACCATTCTCCTTAAAAAGGCATTGACTATTCCATAAAATAATCAATGCCTTTCTGATTTTTACCTATTGTTCCTTTCTTTACCTATGCAATCATATCCAAAAATTCTACTTCTGAAAGAATTTTTATTCCCAATGACTGTGCTTTTGCTAGTTTACTTCCAGCCTTTTCACCGCAAATTAGATAATCTGTATTCTTACTGACTGAACTTCCCGGTTTTCCACCAAGTTCCCATATCTTTGTATTGATTCCATCACGAGTATAGGTCATAAGTTTACCTGTAACAACAATCGTACAGCCTTGAAACGGATTATCAACCGTTACTAACTTGTTTTCTTCTGTTTCACTCTCCATAGGTCTAAAGCTCATTTCCATTTGCAAATCCCTCCACAAGCTCAAATTCTCTTCATTTGCAAACCACGTGTGAATATTTCGGTTTAAAACATCTCCGAAATCTTCTATCTTTGAAAAATCAAAGTTTCCTGTAGCCGCTTTCTCAAAGCTGTCCAAATTTCCTTCAAAAATTTCACACAACACTCTGCTCTTTGTCGTACCTACCATTGGGATGTCCATTGCGGTCACATAATGGATAAAATCTGTGTTTCTGCTCTCATTGATTGCTGCCCAAAGCCTCTCATAAGACTTTTCCCCATATCCATCCAAAGCAACAATTTCTTTTCGATACCTGTCTAAATGGTAAATGTCCTGGAATGAAGTAAGCCATCCACATTCCAAAAAACGCCGCAAATTGGATTCGGAAATCCCAGATATATCCATTGCCTTTTTCGCTACAAAGTGAACATACTTCTTTAATATCTGGCTATCGCATTCCGGATTGTCACAATATAGCGTCTCCAAAGTATTTCCTTTATTCGTTTTCCCTTTCCGTATTCTTGTATTACTGCCACAACAAGGGCATTGAAGCGGATAAGTGTCATAATAAAAACCTCTATCAAGATTATCCTCTATATGTGGAATAATCATATTCCGCTTTGAAACCAGAATACGGCATCCAGGAACCAATTCCAAATTCTTAATGAAAGACAAGTTATGGAGTGATGCCCTTGAAACATCCGCACCGTCAATCTCTACAGAATCAAATACAGCAACCGGCGCTAAATCACCAGATCGTGAAGGTGTCCATTCTATTTCTTGTAGTGTTGTTTCATAAGTTTCATCCTCAAACTTGTAGGCAAGTCCATCCTTATAATGGTGTCCAGTTTTTCCACATTTAGAAGAATAGCTGAGATTGTCATAAATAAGAACCAAACCATCTATGGGAATTTCCTTTTCACTTGCAATAGTTTTCAACTTCTCAATCTGCTCTTTAAGTTCCTTCTCACTGTGTTTTCCTGCTTCCATATATACATAAGGACACGTATCAAATCCCAAGACTCCAAGTTGCATTAACTTAAACTCCCTACTATCAACACCGGTTCCTTCATCCATCCCCTCTAACACATTAAAGGGAATAAAATGAACATGTCGTCCTTTACACACTTCTGGATTCAGATTACGGACAGAACCGGAAGCCAAATTGCGGGCATTTTTATAAGGTTCTCCATTTCCATCTCGGATTGTATCTTTTAACTGGCGAAAATCGTCCTTATAGATAAATGCCTCGCCAGTCGTAACAAGCCTTTCCCTATAACTGATAGAAAGCGGAACATTTTCAAATGCAGGGATATTGTGGGTAATATCCTCCCCAACATTTCCATCACCGCGAGTAGATGCCTGTACCAGCCTACCCTCTTCATAGACAAGCTTAACAGTCAGTCCATCCAGTTTCAACATCAGTAAGGTATCCTGATTTTCCATAAAATCAGCCAACTCCCTAATCTGTTTTGTTTTTTCAAGCGAAAGTAACGCTCTTGTATGCCTTACTTTCGCTAATTCACTGACTGGGTAATAACCGACACTCTTCGTTGGCGAATTAGAGAAGATAATTCCTGATTTTTTTTCCAGTTCTTCCAAACGGTCAAATAGACGGTCATATTCCTTATCAGTCATCTTTGGGGAATCCTTATTATAATATGCATCCCGCTGTTCATTCAATGTCTGAACTAATGTTTTAATTTCCTGCAACATGTTACCCACAGCTCCTTTCTACTACTTTGATTGTTTAAGCGAAACTATGTCCTACTTTCTGACACAACTTTTGTTAAAACAAAAAAAGACACTGATTATTCCATAAAAATAATCAATGCCTTTCTGTACTCAAAACACGATAGCAGACTTCATCTGCAAAAATCATGGTTCTAATCACTCTGCTTAGAACAAAAGTTTTATAATTCCTTCTATATCTCGGAATTATAAATGTGTGTCATACTTATTTTATATGTAGAACCTATAACTGTCAATAGAATACTTTGAGCATTAAATTTGCCCAATACTACCAAAATATTTTCTAACTATACTCATGTTTTAATCTTTTATATTCGCTTTTCGCACGTAAATAACTATAATAATTCCAAATATTTGCTGTAATTGGTATATCTTTCAAATATACAAATTTACTCATTACATGTATCTTATGAACAACACACCAACGATAAATATCTCTCATATATAATTTCTCACCTGCTTCTATCCGATTGCTTAAATACCAAAATTTAGAGATATCTTCATCTCTTTTAAATATGATGTAAAACTTTACATTATAATACTCCACAACTGCATACTGCATACACATCTCTCCTCTTCCTGTGTTTCCTGTATCAAATAATATCTTTTTTCACGCACAATCAACATTATACACATATATATCCACTAGTACATTTTTTTGCCAGCACGTGCACAATGCCCGCCTGTATATACAACTGCTCTGTTTTCTCATCCATTTCTGCTTTATCCCCTGTCAGAACTGCACGGACAACGCCTGCATCTTCCTCGTTTAAAAATGATTGATAGCGTCCGCACCAGAATTTCTTTATTTTATCAAGCAACGCCGGATAAGAATTTCCTTTACCGACAATGGTATAACCATCCGGCCGCATGATATAAGCAATGCCTTTTGAACGATAATAAGACGCCCCGTCAAATTGTCCCGGATTGGATGCTCTTTCAGGTTTTTCCAGTATACCGCGCACTTCAATATCATCGCCGACTGCCACCGGTGCATCTTTTTCCATATAAAGAAGCAGCTTCTTTTTTCGGCCGTTGATATCTGCATCCGACAATGTGACTGCCAGTGTTTTCTCCTTCGCTTCACTTTGGCAGATCATTCCCCTTGTATGTATGAACTGATTTTCCATAGATGCATCTTTGACATCTGTCATTGCATGATCAAATATGACAAAACCCGACACGAAAAAAACAGGCAGCAACCAAAACAGCCGTTTTTCTTTCCAGGGCTGTCTGATTCTGCCTGTTATCCATACAAAAAGCACAATTCCTGCCGTGCCGTAAAAGAGCTTCTGATCACCGGCAGCCCAAATAACTCCCAGTGTATATGCGACCCCAACCCACATAAGAGGTCTCGACATATGTCATTCTCCTTTATTGTACAACCAAATCCGGTTTTGCTGTCATTTCATTCATCAAAACGACACCATCCGGTTCTTCCTCTATTAACTTGCCATCCACCGTTATCCGGACACGCTGTATATCACCCAATTCGGTCAGCGAATTGACAATACCATAGACATTCAATCTGAAATCCTGTCCGTCTATTTTGTTCAGGAATTCTTTACTGAAATCCAACTGACACAAACCATCATTCACACTGACACTCTTCAGCAGCGTATCCTGGGATACAACAGGTTTGTATTTATCTGACGGATAGCCCTGCATTAAAGTTCTAACGACCACTTCTGCCATAGATTCCGTCTCCGGATAGTGAATTGTCTGGTAGATTCTCACCAGGCCACTGCCGTCTTTTGCTGCAAAATACAAACAAAATCTGGCCTCCTTCACATGCCCCTGACTGCCGCTTACCTCCGAAACATAATCCGAGTTCTTCATACGCAGTGTATTGCCATTCGAATCTGTCAGCCAGCTGCCGTCAACATTGAAAGAAACATAATCAATAATACCGCCAAACTGCGTCATCGTCTTGACAATTGCTGTCCGTACAAGCATCTCCGATGTTCTGGACAACTGTTCATATTCCTGTGAAAAATAGAGTGTCAATGTTCGGCTGTCCTTGTCGTATTGATATTGCTGCACTTTGACAGATGAAGCAATAACCGCTTTATAATTCTTATCATCCGGTGACACGGCAAGCGCTTCCATACACTCACTGATAATCCCGTCCTCCGTTGTTGAACTGAGTTGATAAGCAAATGCTTTGATCTTTGTCTCATCATTGTTAATATAATAAATATTGTAACCTGTTCCTGTATCCGCATCATCTTTCTCACTCTGACTTACCGAAAGATGTCGATATTCTGACACCCGCCGCTGACAAGAATCATTATCATCAGCAGGAGTGCCGCCATACAGCGCCAACTTCTTCTCATCTTATCTCTCCTTACTGCTTGATATACGTCAACGGTATTCTCACTGAAAATGTCGTGCCTTCATCCTCTTTGCTGGCTACCTTGATCGCACCGTGGTGCATCTGGATAATATTCTTCGTGATTGACAATCCGAGTCCCGTTCCCCCGGTTTCTCTGGAACGCGCCTTATCCACTCTGTAAAAGCGTTCAAAAATCTTGTCCTGGTATTCCTCCGGTATACCGATGCCCGAATCATCAACCGTAACATAGAAAAACTTATGATCAGCATCCAGCGTCACCTGTACCCAGCCACCTGCCACATTATATTTAATAGCATTCTCAACAAGATTGGATAATGCCAGTGTCAGCTTAACCTCGTCACATTCCGCCGTTACCGGCCTGTAGCTTTCAAGCACCAGTTCAATATTTCGCTTGGATGCAATCGGTTTCAGCCGTTTCAAAATAGACTCAAGCAGATCATTGATCGCCACGGATGCAATATTCAGATCCGCCTCTGTCTTGTCCATCTTCACTAATGACAGCAAGTCATTAATAATGATGTTCTCACGATCAATCTCTTCTCCGATATCCTGCATAAATTCGCGGTACAATTCTACCGGTGCATCCGTCTGCATGTTCAGAGAATCCGCCAGCACCTTCATTGAAGTCAATGGCGTCTTCAATTCATGTGACACATTGGAAACAAATTCCTGTCTGGAGCTCTCAAGTTCCTGCAGTCGATGCAGCATCGTATTAAAGGCTTCTGAAATCTGTTCCACTTCCGAAAAGCCCGTCAGATTCACTTCCTCATCAAAGAAACCATCCGAAATCCTGTTAATGGAGTTCGCCATATCTTTGAACGGTTTTGTAAAGCTTCTGGCCATCACCAGAGACATGAAAACAAGTACCAGTCCAATGCCGATGACCACAAATGTGATTGCCTGGGTAATGGTGTCATAAGTGTCCGTCAAATCCTTACAGGACATATAAAAGAGGATCATTCCCCGGATCTCGCTCTTATCATCCTCATTGTCATCTCTGATCACATAGGTCAGCCAGATTTCATCCGATGCCTTGTCATAATAAGACTGCTCATTGTTCTGGAGCGCCTGTACAACGGCTTCAGACACCAGTTTCTTGCCCGACAGCATACCGTAAGTATCCATCCTCACATCAAAATCTGCATTTGTCACAATAATACGGCCGTCATAAAGACCGGAAAACTGCCGAATCTCTCCATCAATCACATCTGAATTGCCACCTTCCAGATAATCAGTCTGCAGCATCTCTTCTGCAATCTGAGCACCGTAATTGCGAACAAGATCCACACGATTGGCCCGGATGTGATTCATCATATAATTAATATAAAAACTCTGTAAAAATATAATCGGAATGATCGCCAGTGCGATCATCGCAAACAGGAGCTTAACATGCATGCTCCTGAAAACTGTTCTGAACTTTTTCTTACTTCTGGAAGAAATAACCAACACCCCATTTTGTATGTATATATTTAGGCTCGCTCGGGCTGGCCTCGATCTTCTCTCTCAAACGTCTGACATGAACATCGACGGTTCTGACATCTCCCGGATAATCATACCCCCACACCAGATTCAAAAGATTCTCTCTGTTGAAAACCTTGTTCGGATTCGTGATCAGAAGTTCCAGCAGGTCAAATTCCTTGGCCGTCAGATTCACTTCCCGATCGCCAATAAAGACTCTTCTGCTGTCCAGGTCAATGCGCATCTCTCCGGAAACAATGGTACGCTCTGCAGGCTGTTCCTGCTTTCTTCCCTTTGTACGACGGATGATCGCCTTGATACGTGCCTTGATCTCCAGAATATTAAAAGGTTTTGTCACATAATCATCCGCGCCGTATTCCAATCCCAGAATCTTGTCCATATCATCACCTTTGGCTGTCAGCATGATAATGGGCACATCCGATTTCTCCCTGATCATCTGGCAAACTTCAAATCCGTTCAATTCCGGAAGCATCACATCCAGCAGAATAATGTCATAATCATTCTGCATGGCCAATTCATAAGCCTCCTTGCCGTCATAAGCGGCCGTTACTTCCATTCCATCTTGCTCAAGACTGAATTTGATACCCTTGACAATCAGTTTCTCATCATCCACAACCAAAACCTTATTCGTCATATCTTACACCTCAATTTACACAAATCAGCGACTGAATCTGTCCGAAAACACCCTCTTTAATTCCCGGGACCTTTCTCAGATCTTCTATAGAAGAAAAATTGCCGTTGTTTTCACGATAGGCAACAATGGCGTTTGCCTTCGCCTGACCGATTCCCGGCAGTGTCTGAAGCTGCTCTGCAGTCGCTGTATTAATATTCACAAGTCCATTGGACACTTCATCTTCTGTATACTCTGGATCAGCTGCTGTCTCTCCTTCCGCCGGCACATAAATGCGCTGGCCGTCTGTCAGCTGATCTGCCAGATTCAATTGCTGCAGATCAGCATCATCCGCTGCGCCGCCGGCCGCTTCAATCGCCTCATAAAGCCGCGTACCCGCCGCCAATGAATAAACATCCGGCTGTCTGACATGACCGCAGATATAAACATATATCATCTCCGGTTCTGCACATGCACTTTCTGTCTCAGCCTTATCTGTATTCTTCTCCGGCGTCATGTCCAGGCACTCTGTCTCCGATGCCGTCTCCTCTGCTGTCTGCCACTGAATATCCGACGTCCTTTTCCCATCATAGAGAAAAAGACTCCCCGCCGCTGCAATAAATAGAATCGTCAGCAGCATTTTAAGGTTCTTCAGTCTTTCCATATCTCTCCTTCCCCGGAGAGAACAGATATACAAAAGTCACACATTTAATTTTACAAAATAACCTGTGCGATTACAAGCATTTTGCAAATTTATTTTGGTTTTATTTTCAAATCAGCGACCGACATCTCCACAGCTTTATTTCCATTTCACGATCATGATGCCAATGATAGACAGCCCCAGTCCCAGGACTTTTGACCACTGAAAATTTGCTTTATCCACTCCAAAAAGACCAAAGAGTTCAATCAGATACGCCGCCGCTATCTGTGAAACCACAATGAGCTGCGCCGCTCTTGCCGGCCCCAGCTGATCCATACTGACAATCACTGTCAAGGTGATAAACGCGCCGATTACACCGCCAAGAAGCATATACTTCGGGCTGACATCCATCAATGCCGTCACACTGCTTCTGTCCCTGATGAGCCAGGCTGTAATACAGACAATCAACGCTGACAGCTGTACCCATCCTGTACTGACCCACAAACTTGTCTGTTTCGTCACTTCGGTATTCAAAACTCCCTGAATACTCATTAATACCCCGGATATCAGTGCCACAATCCATCCAACCATACCAACAACCGCCTTTTCTGATTATTCAATCTGCCGATGCGGGCGTTTGCTCACACCTGTTGATATAGTATAGAACATTCAGGCCATTTTATGCATGTTTGAAATCACCGCGATCCACAACAAGATGATAACCCACCGATGCCATACGATTCTCCATACAACCTCTGCATTCCGCTGCCTCATCCCCAGTGCAAATCTTGTTGTCATACAGTTCATACTGTTTACGGTTCGCCACCGGCGAAAGATTCGGCATCACCACATTGCATCCCGCCAGCATTCCCTGTTCACGTCCTGTAGCTTTTATAGTGCCCAAAGCCGTTGTTGCAGGCAGAAGTACATTCGGAAACATGACTCTGAGAACGGAAAGAAGATAAATCGTCAGATCATAGCTGCCTTTCTCTTCATGGGCAAACGGCGTTTCATGATGCGGCAGAAACGGTCCGATACCGATCATCTCCGGCTGCAGATCATGCAGGAAAATCAAATCTTCTGCCAGGCATTCAAATGTCTGCCCCGGCGCCCCCACCATAAAACCTGCACCTACCTGATAGCCCAGCTCCTTGAGTGTATAAAGACATTCCTTGCGATTGGCCAGGGACATTTCTTCCGGATGCAATTTTCGGTAATGTGCCTCATTGGCTGTCTCATGACGAAGCAGATATCTGTCTGCCCCGGCTTCTTTTAATCGCTGATAACTTTCCCGAGAACGCTCACCGACGGACAAGGTAATGGCGCAATCCGGATAGTCTGTTCTGATGTTGTGGACAATATCTTCCATTCTGTCATCATTAAACCACGGATCCTCGCCACCCTGAAGGACAAAGGTTCTGTACCCCAGGCGATAACCGCTCTCACAACAGGATAAAATCTCCTCCTTCGTCAGCCTGTATCGCTCAAGGTGTCGATTGTCCCTTCTGATGCCACAATAATAACAATTATTCCTGCAGTAATTTGTAAACTCGATCAATCCACGGATATAAACATCATGTCCGTAATACTTCTCCCGAAGGCGTACCGCCTCTTTTCGAAGTATTTCTCTATCCTCTGCATCTGTGTTCGCCAACAATTCGACAAACTCCTCTTTCGACAAAATTCTATTCTGGATTAACTTTTCAACTAACTTCATATCTAAAACCTCATTTTAAATCAAAATTTGCTTTTCCTACAAGTATACCATGAAAAATACGAAATAACCAGACGAGGGACATGTATACATGAAGGATATGAACACGCAATCGTTCCTTGAAGTTTTTCAAAATCCAAGAATCTATCAGATTGCTGCCCTGTCATATTGACTATTTAATAAACCGGCGTATACTGAATTTTGTAGAAATAAACAGGGAGGATTTACAATGTCACTTTTAACATCTGCTGTCTCCATGACAAAGGCAATGGTTCAGATCGATAGTACCGATCCAGGTACTTATGAAAAAGCCATGGCCGACTGGATTGAGCAGCAATTATCTGATTTATCTAATGTTTTAATTACCCGGGAGAATGTTTTGCCGGGACGTCCGAATCTGATGGCGGAAATTCCCGGGCCCAAGCATCTTCCGGCCCTGGTTATGATCTGCCATATGGATACCGTTGTCATCGGAGACGGATGGACGCTGCCGCCTTTTGAAGCCATTGAAAAGGACGGGAAAATCTATGGCCGGGGCGCCTGCGATATGAAATCCGGTCTGGCCTGCTGCCTGTCCGCTTTTATCATGGCAGCCAGAACACTCCATGCCTCCGGTCAGGCTCCAAAAAGGACACTCAAACTCATCTGTTCTATGGATGAGGAAGACTTTATGCGCGGTTCTGAAGCCTGCATAAGGTCCGGCTGGGTCACTTCCAAAGACTGGGTCATCGATGCAGAGCCGACAAACGGACAGATCCAGATGGCGCACAAAGGCCGTACATGGTACGAAATTGATGTGGAGGGTCATACTGCCCACGCCAGCACCCCATGGAAAGGGGCTGACGCCATCGCTGCCATGGCTGAAATTATCAGCGCACTTCGCCAGGACATTCTTAATGCCCCTTCCCATCCGGATATGGGCATTTCAACCGTCACGTTCGGTCAGATCACCGGTGGTTATCGTCCTTATGTTGTACCGGACCAATGTAAACTGTGGATCGATATGCGTCTTGTACCGCCTCTGAACACAGCAAAAACAACCGAATTTGTACAAAACGCCATCCATCTGGCTGAGGAAAAAGTCCCGGGTGTCAAAGCCGCTTACACTATCACCGGTGACCGTCCGCCCATCGAAATGGACCCGGATTCTCCGCTTCTGACAGAATTAAAAAAAGCCTGCCATCATGTGACAGGCCATCAACCGGAAGTCAGCTGCTTCACCGGCTATACAGATACCGCAGTAATTGCAGGACAGCTTGATAATCAAAACTGTATGTCCTACGGTCCCGGCTGCCTTGAAGCTGCCCATCAGCCGGACGAATGGGTAGTGATTGATGATATTATCCGCTGTGAGAAGGTCTATCATCAGCTTATTTCTTCTAATATACTGTAAAATATTGTAGAGTAGGTTAGAGGGCTTTGCCCTCTTTCCCCTCATCAAACCGTGCATGAGGTTTTATCCAACTGACTCGCTATCGCTATTTTGCAAACCAGGCTGTCAACTGATGTTTCTCATCAAAAGTCACGAGACTGCCCTCATCCAGATGGCGATCATAAAGCATCCGATCCGATACTCTTACAATCTGTCGTTCGCCATTCTCATCTTCCAGCCAGACGCTATCCATGGCTTCTTCGCCATCCGGTCTGCCCTCGCAGCCATAATCTGCTTCATCAATTCGAACAATTTTATAACGCTTCATTTCTGTCACCTCTTAATGTTTTTTACACATTATTCATCTCTTATGTGTCTGCCCTCCTGGCTTCTTCTCTCTACTTTTTTGTAAAACAAAATACAGACTTCATTCCTTCTTATTTTGCATTCTTATGAAATATGCTGATGCAGATATTTCTCTTTTGTAGCCAGTCCTCCCCTTATGTGCCGTTCTGCCTTATTGACATCCAGCACTTTTCTGGTTTCTGATGCCAGAGACGGATTAATCTCTTCCAGCCTCTCTGTAATATCCTTATGTACGGTTGACTTTGAAATACCAAAACACCTGGCCGTCTGTCGTACCGTTGACTTTGTTTTGATTATGTAATAAGCCAGTTCCACTGCCCGCTCCTCGATATAATCTTTCACGAAAATCCTCCGAAGAAGCTATTTTTACAGTGTATGTCTAATCACAGGACAAAAGACCAGTGATTGAAAGTTCGATATACTTAAATTCAAAAGGTATTGACACTTGTGACATGCTCCCACCACTTAAATCACAGATTTTGAAGTGGGGGCTTCTTGCTCAATGGCTCTACTGAGCCAAGTATCTACAAGCTATCCTCGCGTGCCCCGCGATTCATTTTTCCCCAGTTATGGGATATTTTCATTGTCTGGATACAGACACTTCCCATTTATCCTGCTAACAACATGCGGCGTGCTTCTTCACGTATATTGATTGCCGCATTCAGATCCCGATCTATCCGATTTCCACATCTACAAAGGTATACTCTGTCCGAAAGTTTCAGTTCTTTCTTTACACTGCCACATTTACAGCATTTTTTACTGGAAGGAAAAAAACGGTCTACACGTACCAATTTCTTGCCTCTCCATGTCAGCTTATATTCCAGCAATTCCCGAA
>NZ_JBBMEK010000074.1:0-13127 GCF_040096555.1 Coprococcus intestinihominis
CCATCATGGATCCTTTCTCCAATCTGGATCTTGAACAGAAGCTGGCGGATATGGGTGTGGAAGTGCATCGCTGGATGAATATTACCAATCGAAATCTGCACTATAAGGGACAGAAGAATCTTGGCGTTCAGATTGCCGAATATTGTCAGTATGAGATGGGACCGACATCCACAGCCAATATCTGGTGTGCGAAGAATTATGCGGTCAATGGCTTTGATGGTATCATTCATGTGAAATCTGCAGGCTGTACACCGGAGATTGACGTTATGCCGATTCTTCAGAATATCAGTGCGGATTATAAGATACCGGTATTATACCTGACTTACGATTCACAGACAAGTGATACGGGACTTGAGACCCGTGTGGAAGCATTTTACGACATGATAAGTATGAGAAAGAAGGTTGTCTAAATGGAAGAGGCATATCTTGGTGTTGATATAGGTTCGATTTCGACCAAAGGTGTTATTATAGATAAAAATTACAAGATTCTGGCCAGTGAATATATCTGGACAGAAGGCGATCCGATGGGCGCAGCGAGAAAACTGATCGAGCTTCTGGAGAAGCAGTTTGACAAAGAGAAATATCAGATCGTGGCAACAGGTACGACAGGCAGTGCCAGAAAGCTGGTAGGTGCCATGCTGGGCGCAACCATGGTGAAGAATGAGATCACGGCCCATGCAGTGGGAACAACTACACTTTATCCGGATGTACGGACGATTCTTGAAATCGGCGGACAGGATTCCAAGATTATCCTTGTGGAAAACGGCGTTGCTGTGGATTATGCGATGAATACGTTGTGTGCAGCCGGAACAGGTTCTTTCCTTTCAAGCCAGGCAAAGCGTCTGGGCGTGGAAGTCGAAGATTTCGGCAAGATCGCTCTGACATCCAAACACCCTACGCAGTTGGCGGCAAGATGTACGGTTTTTGCGGAATCGGATCTGGTGCATAAGATCCAGATGGGCCATACCAAAGAGGATATTATTGCCGGTCTCTGCCGTTCTGTTGTCAACAACTATCTGAACAATGTGGGTAAAGGCAAGAAGATTGTTTCACCGGTTGTATTTCAGGGCGGTGTGAGTAAGAATATCGGTGTTGTGGAGGCTTTTAAGAAGGCGCTGGGCTGCGATATCATCGTGGATGAGAACGGACATCTCATGGGTGCCCTCGGTATTGCGATTTTGGCAGGAAAGGGCAATAAGAAGAAAGTCTTTGATTTCTCTGTTGAAGATATGGTATTTAAGACAAGAGAGATCAACTGCGGACGCTGTCCGAATAATTGCGAGATCATCTGTGTATACAGAGATGACATGCTGATTGATTCATGGGGCAACCGATGCGATAAAGGTGCACTCAAAGCGGGCACACGTACCGGTGTCAAATAGCAAAAAGGCATTTCTCTTCATCGGGGAAATGCCTTTTGTATATTTAGAGCATCTGGAAGTATGTCCTGTTTACTAGTGATATTCCTTCTGCAGGGAGAAACCGCGGCCGCGAACTTCACGGACTTCATTGATGGTAATGAAGGCGTTTGGGTCAGTGGCACGGATCAGCTCCTGAAGTTTAAAAAGTTCACGGGGGGAGACAACCGTCAGTACAGCATAGGTTGGCCGGCCGGTATAACCGCCTTCGATAGAAAGGAGGGTTGTTCCGCGATCCAGATCTGTCTGGATTTTTTTGTTAATTTGCTGATACTCCGGACTGATGATCTTCAGCTGAATCTGACGTTTGCCGTTGATGAGCAGGCGATCCAGGATAACGGTGTAAAGAACAACCAGAAGGATGCCGTAGAGCACTTGTTCTCTGTCCGAAATGAAAATCTGCAGGATGAGTATACAGAAATCAAATAAATACAGACTGACGGAAACCGGGAAACCGAGCTTCTTCTCAATGACAAGGGGTGGAATATCCATACCGCCTGTGGAGGCACCGGCCTGAATAACAAGCCCGAGTCCGATACCAATACCTGCACCGGCAAAAAGGGTGGCAAGCATCATGTCATCTGTCAGAGGGCCTACACGGTTGGCCAGCAGCTGCAGAATGCTTAAGAAAAACGGATACTCAAATGTGCTGAGGATCGTTGTCAGGGCAAATGCTTTGCCCAGGACCCAGGCGCCGAGAAGGAACATAGCAATATTGAAGACATAGACAAAGGCTGTGATCGGTATATGGAACATATATTGACCGAAAAGTGCCAGTCCTGTTGTGCCGCCGGTGATCAGATTATTCGGAAGAATAAAAAAGGCAACAGCGACAGTATAAATCAGATTGCCCAGGGAAATGATCAAAAAATTGTGAAGGGTTTTTGAGATGTTCTTTTGCATGCTGTGTTACTCCTTTGCTGTGATAAAACAAAAAAGGAAGATGAATAAAATCCATCTTCCTTCAATAAATATAGTGAAAAAAAATATTCCGTTGTCTGAATGCGTGGTATAATAGACACATGGAAAAACCTTCTTTTAAACAAGTAATAGTCATTAATAGATTTAGTTTACACCAAAATAGCACAAATGTAAATATTATTTTTGAGGGAGACGGATGATGAACAAGAAAACAGAAAAGAAAAGAATCTCAAGCTGCGATATATGTATGAATTATACCTATGATGAAGATTATGAGTGCTATACCTGTGAAGTGGATCTGGATGAGGATGAAATGGCCCATTTCATGCAGGATACCTACTATAACTGCCCGTATTTTCAGATGGGGGATGAGTACAAGATTGTGCGCAAGCAGATGTAGCGGCACAGGGAATGAAGATTGCTTTAAAGAAAAGACTGTCCATATGATGATGCAGGTGGTTCATCATATCGGCAGTCTTTTGACATATACATCAGAATTATGCAGTGTGCATAAACAATATACTTAGAGATTGACGTAAAGAACGTCGTGGTTCGTATATGGCAGAAACTTGTTCAGAACGTCGTTGGTGGCCAATGTGAGGCTGGAAGTGTTGATGCATGGGTGGCATCCGATCAATGGCTGATCGACAACTTCCTGATCCATGACAAGCTGAACATGGTGCTCGTGATCATTCATCAGTCCGAGAATACTTGCAGAGCCCGGGGTTAGATCAAGATAGGCTTCCATATATTCCGGCGGAGCAAAGGATAATCTGGATGAATTGATCTGTTTGCAGAAATCTCGTGTGACGAATTTCTTGTGTCCCGGCATCATCAGAAGGTAGAACTTCGTCTTCTGTGAATTACAGAGGAACAGGTTCTTACAAATCTCGACACCCAGAAACTTGTCAACATCCTGGCATTCATCAACGGTGTTCATAGCGTCGTGGTCAATGCGGAGAAAAGGTATGCTCAATTCTTCAAGAAGATCGTAAACGCGATTTTCTTTCTCGAGACGCTTATCCGTAGGACGTGTGGTATAAATTGTAGGATCTATATGTTTTCTGTCAGTCATTTAAATCGCCTCTTTCTTCCTATTAAAATGTATTAATCTATATCATGGATACTACTATACAGCGTTTTTTTCAAAAATCAAGAGGCATATTGGCAAAGGATCAGATAAGAAAAGAGATTCGGAAAAAGGATGACCAATAAAAACGACATTTTGAAAAGAAATGTGTATAAAAGAAACAAACTGGTTCTACCAGTAAATGGCAAAGTATTGAGCAAAAAATACTGTGCAGGGAAAATAAAAAGGTGTATAATAGGCATTACGGAAATTTTTCGGTACAACGGAGGTAAAAATGAGCAGACGATATGATACGGTTATTTTTGACCTGGATGGAACACTGTTAAATACACTGGAGGATCTGGCAGATGGTGTCAATGCAGCGCTGAAGCATTTTGGAAGACCGGAGCGGACATTGGATGAAGTACGTCAGTTTGTCGGCAACGGCGTGCTGAATCTGATGGACCGGGCAGTGCCGGAAGGAAAGGAAGCAAAGGATTTTCAGGCAATCTATGAGTGGTTTAAAGCCTACTATGCCGCACATTCAGAGGTGAAAACACGTGCCTATGACGGAATACCTGAACTTTTGAAGCAGCTGCAGGCAGAACACTTCAAGATGGCCATTGTGTCCAACAAGTTTCATGACGCCGTATGTCAGCTCAGCAGATGTTATTTCGGAGAGCTGCTTCCGGTATCTATTGGTGAGAATGAGGCTGCCGGGATCAGGAAGAAACCTGCGCCGGACACAGTTTTTACAGCCTTGGAGCGTCTGGGTTCCACTGTTGAACATGCTGTGTACATCGGAGATTCTGAGGTGGATGCTGCGACAGCCCGCAATGCAGGAATGGACTGTATACTGGTGAGCTGGGGATTCAGAGAGCGTGAATTACTGGCATCATACGATCCTGTAGCGATTGCAGATCAGCCGTCGGATATATGGGAGATACTGAATCGGTAAGTGGAACAGGAGCAACTGTATACAGTATGAAGTATGAAATTATAAAATACTGTCAATAGCATTGACATTCTATTGAAATCACAATATAATACTAAATGTTGTATCGTGTAAGATTTGTAAGCACCATATATACGAACATAAAACAAATTCAAAATAAAGTCTTAGGACCGGAAAACAGCGCAGAACATGTGCGATTGAAGGCTTATAGCTTATAGCAAATAGACTATAGAGGGAGCGTAAACGGATGATAGAGAAGATACAAAAAAGAAATGGCCAGATGGTGGCGTTTGATTCAGTGAAGATTCTGAATGCTATCAGCAGAGCCAATATGGCAGTTGAAGATGAGGTGATGGAACCGGCTGATCTGTCTTACCTGACACAGAAAGTGTGCAGTCAGCTGAATCCGGATGAAGTTGTCACAGTTGAGCATGTACAGGATGTTGTGGAGGAGACGTTGATCCGTTTTGATTATGCGAAGACTGCCAAGGCATACATTCTCTATCGTGCTGAGCACACGAAGATCCGTCAGACGGAATCTGATCTGATGGATATTTATTCCAAGCTGACCTATTCCAGTGCCATGGATGAAGATATCAAGCGAGAAAACGCAAATATTGATGGTGATACGGCCATGGGTACAATGTTGAAATACGGTTCAGAAGGTGCGAAGTATTTCGTTGATAATTATGTTTTGCCGAAGGATATCGCAGCAGCCCATATCAACGGTGATATCCATATCCATGACAAGGATTTCTATATGCTGACAGAGACTTGCTGTCAGATTGACCTGATCAAGCTGTTTAAGAATGGCTTTTCAACCGGCCATGGGCATCTGAGAGAGCCTCAGTCCATTATCAGCTATGCAGCACTGGCATGTATCACGATCCAGGCCAATCAGAACGAGATGCATGGCGGACAGAGCATTCCGAACTTTGATTATGCGATGGCAGACGGCGTGAAGAAGACGTATGCCAAGGAATATTATACATGGCTGGCAGCCAGCATGCGGCTGGAGGCAGGTATTGATGATGGACAGGCAGCTGCTATCATTGCCCGTGCGAAATCCGAGATTACAGAGGAACTGCGCATTGCCAATATGGATGCCTACGGCAAAGCTTTGCTGGCACTGAAACCTGAGGGAATTTCAGAGGAAGATTTGAAGAAGGCACATGATTTTGCTGTTGCTGAAGCGTTGAAGACGACAGAGAAGCAAACCCATCAGGCAATGGAGGCCCTGATCCATAATCTGAATACTATGAATTCCCGTGCCGGTGCCCAGGTGCCGTTCAGCTCTGTTAATTATGGCACAGATACATCCGAGGAAGCCAGAATGGTGATCAGGAATCTGTTGACAGCTACAGAGGATGGCCTTGGCGGCGGAGAGACCCCAATCTTCCCGGTTCAGATTTTTAAGGTTAAGGAAGGTGTGAATTTCAATCCGGGTGATCCGAACTATGACCTGTTCCAGTTGGCTTTAAAGACTTCTGCGCAGCGTCTGTTCCCAAACTTCAGTTTTATTGATGCGCCGTTTAATCTTCAGTATTATCGTCCGGGTGATTATAATACAGAAGTTGCTTACATGGGTTGCCGTACAAGGGTTATGGGCAATGTCTACGATCCGACCAAGGAAGTAACCTGCGGCAGAGGCAATTTAAGCTTCACATCCATTAACCTGCCACGTCTGGGTATCGAAGCCCATGGCGACATTGACAAGTTTTTCAAGTCATTGGATGATATGATAGATCTTGTTATCCGTCAGCTGATGCACCGTTTCAAGATTCAGTGCTCCAAGGTTGTCAGAAACTATCCGTTCCTGATGGGACAGGGTATCTGGATTGATTCAGAACATCTGGATATGGATGACAGTGTAGCAGAGGTTCTGAAGCATGGTACATTGAGCGTCGGATTCATTGGTCTGGCAGAGACATTGAAGGCACTGACAGGCAAGCATCATGGTGAATCAGAAGCATCCCAGAAGCTGGGACTTGAGATCATCGGTCATATGCGCAATCGTATGGATGAAGAATCCCGGAAGACAGGCCTGAACTTTACATTGCTGGCAACACCGGCAGAAGGTTTAAGCGGTCGTTTTGTCCGAATTGATCAGAAGAAATACGGCAAGATTCCGGGCGTAACAGACAGAGAGTACTATACTAACTCATTCCATGTGCCTGTTTATTATCCGATTAAGGCTTATAAGAAAATTCAGCTGGAGGCACCTTATCATGCACTGACCAATGCGGGACATATCAGCTATGTTGAGTTGGACGGTGACACATGTAAGAACCTGAAGGCATTTGAATCTGTGATCCGATACATGAAGGAGCAGGGCATCGGTTATGGTTCCGTGAACCATCCGGTAGACCGTGATCCGGTGTGCGGATACACAGGCGTTATAGATGATATCTGTCCGCGATGCGGACGTAAAGAAGGAGAACCGGTCAGCCTGGCTTTCCTTAAGGAACTCAGAAAGAAATATCCGAATGTACCGGTGTACACGGATGAAGAAATTATGGCAGGAGGAATTGAACATGACTGGAGAAGAACTCAGGAATGCGGATGCAGCAGCAAATAGTGCAGTAGTAGGTGAAGGTGTGAAATTTGAAAGAATCCGTCGAATCACAGGTTACCTTGTAGGTACAACAGACCGATTCAACGACGCAAAACGTGCAGAAGAACACGACCGCGTAAAACATGGCCTGAACTAAGGAACATATAAACTATTAGTTAAGTGATAGTGCTAGACATATACTTGGCTAAAATATAACCTACACAAAAGAAAAATCGGCTGCCCGGTAGCGGCCGATTTTTCTGGTATCAGAGATTGTATAGAAAGACAGATAATTTTGAGACATAAAAAACTGTAGCGAGAACTATGGAGGTTTCAAAATTATCGTCAACATAGAAACAGGAGAAGAAAAATGGACAACTGGGAAGCCGAAACACTCAATATCAGCGGAATTGTAGATGATTCTATTGTGGATGGGCCGGGCCTGCGGTATACTATATTTGTGCAGGGATGTCCGCATGGATGTCCGGAATGCCACAATCCGCAGACACACAGTTTTGAAGAGAACAAGCGTGTAACCCTTGGTCAACTCATGTCAGAGATCAAGGAGAATCCACTGTTGTACGGGGTAACTTTTTCAGGCGGAGAGCCTTTCTGCCAGCCGGGGCCGCTGGCGATTCTTGGTCAGCAGATAAAGAAGGCAGGCATGCATCTAATGTGTTACAGTGGTTATACGTATGAGCAGCTTTTGAAAAGAGCAGAGACAGAGCCGGATGTGACCGCATTACTCAATGTAGTGGATGTTCTGGTGGATGGCCCATTTCTGATTGTTGAACGTGATTTGGAACTTTTATACAGGGGCAGCAGGAATCAGCGTCTGATCGATCTGAAAGCGATGCGTGAAAAAGGAGACAGATCGCATGTGATTTTGTGGCAGGAAATGTAGCGCATGGCTAAAATAAATCATAAGAAAATCAACTGATCATACAGAAAAAAATAATATGGTAACTGTTCAGAGACAAGTAAAATTTCAAAAAACAGGTATAAAATGCGTAGCATTTTGGAGGTTAGCTCTGAACAGTTACATAATGTGATAATTTACGAGGGGGCATAGGCATGCATCATATTTATACCGGGGATGGTAAAGGCAAGACAACAGCAGCGGTAGGGCTGGCGGTACGGTGTGCAGGAAGCGGCAGAAGAGTGCTTTTTACACAATTTCTTAAACCGGCGAAATCCGGTGAAATAGAAGCCATGGAAGATATGGAGAATATGCAGATCTGGCTTTGTCCGGCAGAGTTTGGTTTCACCTGGCAGATGACGGATGAAGAGAAGGAAGAAGCAAAAGATATTTATGAACGTTATATATGGGATATTACCCGAATGGTTTTACAGGGAAATTTCTCTATGCTTGTGATGGACGAAGTGATTGGTGCATGCAATGCAGGACTTGTGAATGAGGATGAATTGAGGGAGATGCTGGAACAGTTTCCGGATGATATGGAGGTTGTTCTGACGGGACGCAATCCATCAGAACAATTGTGTGAGTGGGCGGATTATCTGACTGAAATGAAGAAAATCAAGCATCCTTTTGATCAGGGAGTCAAAGCGCGCAAAGGTATTGAATATTAATAGCAGAGGCATTCGGTTTGAGTAGAAGGATGGTAGAGAGATGTTTGAGACATTAAAGGGCAGAATACCGAAGTCCATTGATGAAGATGAATATCGTAAGTTTGCAGTGATGGTGGCTCTGCTAAAACAGGAAGACGGACTGCATATTGTCTTTGAAAAACGTGCAGGCGGTTTGAAACGACAGCCGGGAGAGATCTGTCTGCCGGGCGGGGCGAGGGATGGAAATGAATCATCAGAAGATAATGCCATCCGTGAGACGATGGAAGAATTGGAGATATCCAGAGAACAGATTCATATGATCACGCAGATGGATACACTGTATACAGCCTATGACAATAAAGTTTCTGTCTATTTGTGTGAGCTGAGAGATTATGATATGACTTATAATGCAGATGAGGTAGCAGAGATTTTTACAGTTCCGTTAAAGTTTTTTATGGAAACAGAACCAGCAGCGTATGTGAATACTGTTAGATTGCTGCCTCCGGATAACTTTCCGTATGAGCAGATACCGGGAGGCCGGAATTATCACTGGCGGGATGGACATAAGAAAGTCTATTTTTATTATTATAAAGATTGGATTATCTGGGGGCTGACGGCTTATGTATTGCGCGGTGTTATGCGGACGCTGAAAGCGGAGTTGCCGGAGATAGAGTGTGGAAATCTGGTAGTATAAAAACTGACTAATAGGTATAATGAAAAGATGAAAAGAGGCATGATATGAAAAATTTTACAGGAAAGGTGACGAATGTTGACAATAACGGCAATCCGATCAAGAAGAAATCAACTGGTAAGAATGGCAAGAAATCTGGTTTTAAGAAGCCGGCGTCAGTGAAGAAATCATCAGGTAAAAAGCCGTTGAAGGATATTACGGCTGTGATGACGAAGAAGCCGGTGCACAAAATTGTGGAGTACTATTATTTCTTTGATGAGGAGATGGACGCCAGAAAACTGCAGTCAGCGGTAGGCGAAAAATGGTTTGAAAAGGCAGATATCTGGCCTGAACTGAATCTGATGGAAGTGGAGATGAATTTTGATTCTCTGATTTTCCAGAATGCAGAGGAGTGTTTTATAGATCCGGCAGACCAGCAGTGGTTTGAGGAGCGGGGTATTAAGACAAAGTATCAGATCAGTTATGATACCGGTGATATTGAGGCGGTTCGTGAAGTACTTCACAACATTATGGCTGCCCTCGGCGGAAGAATCTGCAGCGATACAGCCGATTTTGAACCGAGCTGCACGGCGGATACACTGGACAAACTCATATGAATTCACAGCAGATAGCGTATTTTCTTGAGGTTGTCAGACAGGGAAGTTTTACAAAGGCTGCCCAGGTGCTGTATACGTCACAGCCGTCTTTAAGCCGTCAGATCGCGCGGCTGGAAGATGAGTTTGGGGCGGAACTTTTTTGTCGTTCAAGAACAGGAGCTGTTTTATCACCGATCGGGAAGAAATATTATGCTTTATTTGTCGAGATGGAGAAACGTCTGGCGGAGCTTTCCATGGAGGCGAAGAGAGAGTCTCTGCAGCTTGAAAAGAGCGTTCATATCGGAGTGCCGGAAGGGTGGGATGTTCTCCCATTGATCGAGAAAATGGAAGCGTTGTTGTCAGCGCGCGGTGAAAAATTGAAAATGACTTTTTCGGCTTATAGTTACCGTTTGCTGCTGTCCCAGCTTCGCAATCATCAGATTGACGGATGTATCTGCCCGAAGGGCCTGATTGTGCCGCTGGAACATATGGCCTTTCTTGATCTGCCGCCCCTTCAGAATGTGCTGCTGTATTCCAGAAAGCATTGCCCGCCGGAAAACGGACAGGAATATACGGTGAAAGATTTCAGGAAGGAGAAACTGCTGCTTCTTGAGCAGGAGGATACTTCTATTCCGAAGGCGTATCAGCTGGGCTTTCTGCAGGATAAAGGCATTATCCCTGAGACAAAAGAATACCACAATATTGATTCAATCCTGTTGGATGTGAGTCTGGATAAAGGCTTTGCCATCTCAGATATCTGGTCAAGGGGCGCATTTGACAGGAATCTGTCCTGTTTGAAATTGGATCAGAAAATGCCCATCTGTGTGGCATGGCCGGAGAATCATTCCTTTGATGAGATGCGATTGTTTGCCAATTTGTTTAAAGAGGGCATGGAGTCTCTGCAGTAATGCAGGGACTTTTTTGGCCTGCGAAGCAGACTTGAATGCTGTTTCGAATTTATAGGCAAATCTGGCATACGTATTTAATTGTGGAAATTTTAGCATGCATTTTTCGTTATATACGACATGAATGAATGGGTATTTTACAGTGGCCTGACCGGATGGTAAACTTCCTATTAGAAAAACAAGTTTATGAAAAACGGAGGATTTTTAATATGGGTTTAGTAGAAGGTAAAGTCATTATTGTAACAGGTGCCAGCTCAGGTATTGGTGAGAAAACAGCAGAAGTATTAGCAGCAGAAGGTGCGAAGGTTGTTCTTGCTGCCCGCAGAAAAGAAAAGCTGGAAGATGTGGCAAATCGTATTATCGCAGCAGGCGGTGAAGCTTATACAGTCAGTGGTGATGTCAGTGTTAGAGAAGATTGCGACAGAATTGCAGAGGAAACAGTAAAGAAATACGGTCGCATCGATGTGCTTGTCAACAATGCAGGTATCGGTGACAAACAGATGTCTATTACAAGATGCAGTGATGACTGGTGGAGACAGATTATTGCAGTCAATCAGGATTCTGTATTCTACATGTCAAGAGCAGCCCTTGTTTATATGGAAAAACGGGGTGAAGGCTCTATCGTCAATATTTCTTCCATCGGCGGTGTATTTGCAAACGCAGGTATTGCTTACAGTGCAGCAAAAGCAGCCGTTGTGGCTATGACAAAGAATGTGGCTATTCAGTTTGCAGGCAAAGGTATCAGATGTAATGCTGTATGTCCGGGCCCTACAATCACACCACTGCTTTCATCAGATGAAATTGCAACATTTGATCAGGAATTCATGAAGACATGCAATGAGCATATCTGTAGAAGTGTACCAAAGGCAGAGGCAGTGGACCAGGCCAATGCGATCCTTTATTTCGCAAGTGATCTGTCAAAAGCTGTGACAGGTCAGGCCCTGGTAGTTGATTACGGCTGTAATCTGTAAAAAAAGTAAAAACGCTGCATATATGAAACATCGGTCGGGTCTGTTTTATATATGCAGCGTTTTTCTTGTTTTTATGAGTGTAATACTACTAACGTCAGTTGCCCGGAATTAAGGCTTATAATCGGGAAATTACTTTTACATTTTACAAATTTTTTCATAAGAATAACAAATCTCAATTCATAAAAGACTTGTTATGCAGTTTTTAGTGTTCCCAGCGTCCTGAAGCACCGCATGGCAGTACCAGTCCATTGCCGGATACCGGAAGCCCAACTTCATCGGCGATGACATGGCCGCCGTGATTGGCCTTGACAGCGGTTGAGAGCATGTAAGTCAGAACGGCCGGCTGAAGTCCGGTTGTGTAGGAGTTCACAAGGAAGAACAGCGGATTGTCGCTGAGCAGTTTCTCACATAATTGGATGAATGGGTAAATGGATGTCTCAATCTTCCAGATTTCGCCCTTAGGGCCGCGGCCGTAGGATGGTGGGTCCATGATGATGGCATCATAGTGATTGCCGCGTCGGATCTCGCGTTCTACAAACTTCTGGCAGTCATCAACAATCCAGCGGACACTTGTCTCAGGCAGTCCGGAGAGTTTGGCATTTTCCTTGGCCCAGCCCACCATGCCTTTGGAAGCGTCTACATGGGTTACATGGGCGCCGGCTTTGGCAGCCGCACATGTAGCACCGCCTGTGTAGGCAAAAAGGTTCAGAATTTTCACAGGGCGGTTGGCCTTCTTAATGATAGAAGAGAACCAGTCCCAGTTGGCAGCCTGTTCTGGGAACAGACCGGTGTGTTTGAAGCTGAATGGCTTTAAATTAAAAGAAAGGCCGAGATGGTGGTACTGAATCGTCCATTGCTCCGGCAGGTCAAAAAACTCCCATTCGCCGCCACCTTTATTACTGCGGTGGTAATGACCGTTCATCTTCTTCCAGTGTTTATCCGTTTTTGGTGTATTCCAGATGACCTGCGGGTCAGGGCGTACAAGAATGTACTGTCCCCAGCGTTCAAGCTTTTCACCGCCGCAGGTATCGATGACTTCATAATCTTTCCAATTATCAGCAGTCCACATAATATCCTCCATAATATATAAAATCAATAGGTCCGCGGTTACAGACGCTATATCCAATAAAAGCAGGGTGCTATACGTGTGTATGCGCAATCCTTGCTTATTATAGTATAAATAATGCAGCGTATTTTTACAATATATAAATACAATTGAATTGAATATCAATCAGATGAAGTATTTGATAGGGGTGCAAGGATGCGGACGATAGGTGCTTTTGGGAGGCAGTTGGATGCGGATAGATAGTATTATATAGAAGAAACAGAAAAAGCGTGTGATTCGGAATGCATTTGGAGGTTAGTTCTGAACAGTTACGTGTATTTGAACAAATACATAAAAAGTTTGATTTTTTTCAAAAAACACTTGCATTCCTATATTTTATGGTATATACTAGAGAAGCTTGTGACATTGATAGCTATGAAGCGTGAGGTTGCTG
>NZ_JBBMEK010000075.1:0-12937 GCF_040096555.1 Coprococcus intestinihominis
ACCGGTATAGGCTCCCTGGCCTTTCAGCAAGGTAACGCCGCGTTCCAGTTCATCCATGATCTGTGCTGCGATTTCATCATTCTTCTCTGAAACTACCATCACCATACTGCCTTTGTCCAGACCATAAATAATACTGTCAATGACCATAGAACAGCAATACAGGGAAATCAGACCATACAGGGCAGATTCCAGATTGCCGAATACAAGGACAGATACACCAATGATAATGCAGTCCACCACCATGATCATTCGGCCGATAGGCACATGAGGATACCACTTCTTCACAAGGAAAGAAATAATATCCGTACCGCCGGTTGTGGAACCCCGCAGGAAAATAATCGCCAGACCGGCACCCATCAGTACACCGCCGAAAACGCCGCCAATCATTCGGTCACCTGCATAAATCGGTGCATATCTGGCCATGACCAAATCCACCATTAAACTGCTGATCACCAGTGATTTCACTGTTTTCCATGTCAGAGATTTGCCAAGGAAAATATAGGACAAAATCAGCAGAGGGATGTTCAGCACAATGGTCATGGTACCGATTGGCAGTCCCCAAAGATAATTTAACAAAATGGCCACACCGGACATCCCGCCCGGAGCCATATTCGCCGGATTAACAAAGCAGACAATACCGGCTGCATACAATACGGAACCAACCAGATCATAGGCCAGATCCATACAAAAACCTTTCACATTCAGTTTTTTATTCACCTTTACGCCTCCGTATCCATGATTCAGGCCTGTCGTCATCCCGCAAAGGCCTGTTTTGTGAACGCAGATAGTAAAGAAGCAGTATGGCCTTTGATACGATGTGATCAGCAACCATACTGCTTCTTAGACTTGTATTATGTTAATGAAAGTTCAAGACCTTCATAACGATTCGTTTTCAGATTAGTTTTCATCTGTTGTATCGTCTTCAGATTCACCGTCGAATGCATCATCTTCTGCTTCTGCAGGTGCAGTTTCAACAGCTGTTTCTTCTGGTTCAGCCATATCTTCATCTGCTTCTTCACCTGAGATACCGTCACTGAGATCAAGATATGCATCGTCATCATCGGCCAGTGTCAGTTCTTCATTCTCGTCGATTTCTGAATCCAGTTTGATTGTACGATAACGCTTCATACCTGTACCGGCAGGAATCAGCTTACCGAGAAGAACATTTTCTTTCAGACCGATCAGTGGGTCAACCTTACCCTTAATAGCAGCTTCTGTCAGGACTTTTGTTGTCTCCTGGAAGGAAGCAGCTGACAGGAAGGAGTTTGTAGCCAGAGAAGCCTTTGTGATACCAAGCATAACCTGGACACCTTCAGCCGGTCTCTCACCCAGTTCCTTGAGGTTCTCGTTGATTTCCTCGAAGTCAAGGACGTCAACCAGTGTACCAGGCAGAAATTCTGTATCTCCGCTGTTCTCGATACGAATCTTCTTCAGCATCTGACGAACGATAACCTCAACGTGCTTATCGTTGATTTCAACACCCTGCAGACGATATACACGCTGTACTTCCTGGATCATGTAATCCTGAACCGCACGCACGCCTTTGATTCTCAGAATATCATGTGGGTTGACGCTACCTTCTGTCAGTTCATCACCGGCTTCAAGTACCTGTCCCTCCTGAACCTTGATACGGGAACCGTAAGGGATGAGGTATGCTTTGGAATCACCTGTCTCGTCGTTTGTAATAACGATTTCACGTTTCTTCTTCGTATCGCGGATAGAAACTGTACCGCCGAACTCTGCGATGATGGCAAGACCCTTTGGTTTTCTTGCCTCGAAAAGTTCTTCGACACGAGGAAGACCCTGTGTGATATCATCACCGGCAACACCACCGGTATGGAAAGTACGCATTGTCAGCTGTGTACCAGGTTCACCGATGGACTGAGCGGCGATAATACCGACAGCTTCACCCACCTGAACAACCTGACCAGTTGCCATGTTGGCACCGTAACACTTCGCACAGATACCAAGATGTGAACGACAGGAAAGTGCTGTACGAATCTTCACCTTTGTCACGCCTGCTTCTGCAACCATAGCTGCACGCTTTGGTGTGATCATGTGATCCGCTTTTACAAGGACTTCACCTGTTGCAGGATCTACGATATCGGCAGCAGCGTAACGACCAGTCATACGTTCTTCCAGACTTTCGATAACTTCACGGCCATCCATGAATGCATCGATCCACATACCCGGAATGTTCTCTGAATCTTCGCTACAGTCGATTTCACGAATGATCAGATCCTGGGATACATCAACAAGACGACGTGTCAGGTAACCTGAATCGGCTGTACGGAGGGCTGTATCGGACATACCCTTTCTGGCACCATGGGCAGAAATGAAGTACTCCAGTACGTCAAGACCTTCACGGAAGTTGGATTTGATCGGCAACTCGATGATACGGCCTGATGTATCAGCCATCAGACCACGCATGCCGGCCAGCTGTTTGATCTGCTGGTTGGAACCACGGGCACCTGAATCGGCCATCATGTAAATGTTGTTGTATTTGTCAAGACCATCCAACAGAGCCTTTGTCAGCTGGTCATCTGTCTGTTTCCATGTCTCGATAACAGCTTTGTAACGTTCTTCGTCTGTAACAAGGCCACGACGGTACTGTGCTGTAATCTTGGAAATTGTTGCTTCAGCACTTGCAAGAAGCTCTTTCTTAGCTTCAGGCACTGTCATATCTGAAATAGATACAGTGATGGCACTGATTGTTGAATATTTATAACCTGTTGCTTTGATGTAGTCCAGAACTTCCGCAGTCTTTGTTGCACCATGTGTATGAATACACTTGTCAATGATCTGTTTCAGCTGTTTCTTCGCTACCAGGAAGTTGATCTCCGGTACAAGGTCATTATCACGGTTCTCTCTGTCTACATAGCCAAGGTCCTGAGGAATACCTTCATTGAAGATGAAACGGCCCAGTGTGGAGGAAACAACTCTTGTTACCTCTTCTCCACCCACGATACCTGTTCTTCTGACCTTAATCGGAGCCTGAAGTGTGATAATGTGGTTCTCATAAGCAAGGAGTGCTTCATTGACATCCTTGAAGAACATACCTTCACCTTTATCCCCAGGCTTCTCAAGTGTCAGATAGTAGATACCAAGGACCATATCCTGTGAAGGAACGGCTACAGGCGCACCATCGGAAGGTTTCAACAAGTTGTTTGGAGAAAGCAGGATGAAACGGCATTCTGCCTGAGCTTCTACAAACAGCGGTACATGGACAGCCATCTGGTCACCATCGAAATCGGCGTTGAAAGCTGTACAAGCCAGCGGATGCAGCTTGATTGCTTTACCTTCTACAAGTACAGGTTCGAAGGCCTGAATACCAAGACGATGCAGTGTAGGTGCACGGTTCAGCATAACCGGATGTTCTTTGATAACATCTTCCAGTACATCCCAAACTTCTGTCTGAAGACGTTCTACCATCTTCTTGGCAGACTTAATGTTGTGTGCAATGCCTCTGGATACGAGTTCTTTCATGACGAAAGGCTTGAACAGCTCGATAGCCATTTCCTTCGGCAGACCGCACTGATACAGTTTCAGTTCAGGACCAACAACGATAACGGAACGACCTGAGTAGTCAACACGTTTACCAAGAAGGTTCTGACGGAAACGGCCCTGTTTACCTTTTAACATATCTGAAAGAGATTTCAGCGCTCTGTTGCCAGGACCTGTAACAGGACGACCACGACGACCGTTATCGATCAGGGCATCAACCGCTTCCTGAAGCATACGCTTTTCATTTCTGACGATAATGTCAGGTGCGCCCAGTTCAAGAAGACGTTTCAGTCTGTTATTTCTGTTAATGATTCGTCTGTACAGATCATTTAAATCGGATGTTGCAAAACGTCCGCCGTCTAACTGTACCATTGGACGGATATCCGGAGGAATAACCGGAATAACGGTCATGATCATCCATTCAGGCTTGTTGCCTGAGCTTCTGAAAGCTTCAACAACTTCCAGACGTTTGATGATTCTTGCACGTTTCTGGCCTGAAGATGTCTTCAGGTCTTTCTTGAGCTGAACAGCCTCTGTTTCAAGGTCAATGGCCTGCAGAAGCTCCATAATCGCTTCTGCACCCATACCTACACGGAAACTGTCTTCACCGAAGTTCTTGCACTCTTCCTGGTATTCCTTCTCAGATAATACCTGCTTGTTCTCCAGTGTTGTGCTGCCTTTATCCAGCACAACATAGGATGCAAAGTACAGAACCTTCTCAAGGTTTCTCGGTGTCATATCCAGGATCAGACCCATACGGCTAGGGATACCCTTGAAATACCAGATATGAGAAACCGGAGCTGCAAGCTCAATGTGGCCCATACGTTCACGACGAACGCTGGATTTTGTAACTTCAACGCCGCATCGATCGCAGACTACGCCTTTGTAACGGATCTTCTTGTACTTACCGCAATGGCATTCCCAGTCCTTGCTAGGTCCGAAAATCTTTTCGCAGTACAGACCATCCTTCTCAGGCTTTAATGTTCTATAGTTAATCGTTTCAGGCTTCTTGACTTCACCATGGGACCACTGTCTGATCTTCTCAGGGGAAGCCAGACCAATCTTAATGGCGTCGAAAGTCATTGGCTGATAAGCTTCATTACTAACTGTTTCTGGCATGAATGGCACTCCCTTCTCTATTCGTTGTCAGAATCTTCTCCATAAAACTCTTCTGTATCGTCATCGGCACTGCCCTCATCTTCAACATCTACAAACTCACCATCACTGTTGACAGTCTGCTGTTTGTGGACATAATCGCCAAGGGATTCTTCTGTATCAAATCTGAAACCGCCATCGCCCTGCATGATGCTGTTGAAATCGTCATCACCGTAATCAACCGTTTCACCAAGTTCAACTTCTGTCTGGTCATCACGAAGGACTCTGACATCCAGTGCCAGTGACTGCAGCTCTTTGAGCAATACCTTGAAGGATTCAGGAATACCCGGCTCGGAAATATTCTCGCCCTTGATGATGGCTTCGTATGCTTTCACACGACCTGTCACATCATCGGACTTGAATGTCAGGATTTCCTGAAGTGTATATGCTGCACCGTATGCTTCCAGTGCCCAAACCTCCATTTCACCGAAACGCTGTCCGCCGAACTGAGCTTTACCACCAAGAGGCTGCTGTGTAACAAGGGCATAAGGACCTGTGGAACGTGCATGGATCTTATCATCAACCAGATGATGCAGTTTCAGATAATGCATGAAACCGATTGTAACCGGGCTGTCGAATTCTTCACCTGTACGGCCGTCTCTTAACTGAACCTTACCTGTACGGCTGATCGGAACACCCTTCCACTCTTCTCTGTAAGCCTTGTTCTCATCAAGATAATTGTATACTTTTTCATCCAGGGTATCTTTCCACTTCGCGGAGAATTCTTCCCAGGATGTATTGACATAATCATTGGCCAGTTCCAGTGTATCCATGATGTCATTTTCATCGGCACCATTGAATACAGGTGTCTCAATCTTGAATCCAAGTGCTCTTGCAGCAAGACCAAGATGGATTTCCAGGACCTGTCCGATATTCATACGTGAAGGCACGCCCAGAGGGTTCAGCACGATATCAAGCGGACGACCGTTTGGAAGGAATGGCATATCTTCAACAGGCAGAATACGGGAAACGACACCCTTATTACCATGTCGGCCGGCCATCTTATCACCAACGGAAATCTTTCTCTTCTGTGCAATATAAACACGTACACACTGATTAACACCAGGTGACAATTCATCACCGTTTTCTCTTGTAAATACCTTTGCATCCAGAATGATACCATATTCACCATGCGGTACCTTCAGGGATGTATCTCTGACTTCACGTGCTTTCTCACCAAAGATGGCACGGAGCAGTCTTTCTTCTGCTGTCAGCTCTGTTTCACCCTTTGGTGTAACCTTACCAACAAGGATATCTCCGGCACGAACCTCAGCACCAACACGGATGATACCTCTTTCATCCAGGTTCTTCAGCGCATCATCGCCGACACCCGGTACATCACGTGTGATCTCTTCAGGTCCGAGCTTTGTATCTCTGGCTTCTGCTTCGTATTCGGAAATATGGATAGATGTATAAACATCTTCCTGTACAAGGCGTTCACTTAACAGAACGGCATCCTCGAAGTTGTAGCCTTCCCATGTCATGAAACCGATCAGTGGGTTCTTACCAAGGGCTAATTCACCCTGTGATGTAGAAGGACCATCGGCCAGAACATCGCCTTTTTCTACTCTGTCGCCTCTGAATACAATCGGACGCTGGTTGTAGCATGCACCCTGGTTGGATCCGGAGAACTTGAGCAGCTTGTAAGTGTCTCTTGTACCGTCATCAGCCTTGATAATGACTTCATTAGATGCGGAGCGCTCTACAACACCGCCGCGTTTTGCAACAACGCAGACACCTGAGTCTACGGCTGCTTTGGCTTCCATACCTGTGCCGACTACCGGTGAGTCAGTCAGCATCAAAGGAACGGCCTGACGCTGCATGTTGGAACCCATCAGGGCACGGTTCGCATCATCGTTCTGCAGGAAAGGAATCATAGATGTTGCAACAGAGAATACCATTCTAGGAGATACATCCATCAGATCCACCTGTGAACGCTGGAAAGATGTTGTCTCTTCACGATAACGACCGGAAACTGTCTTGTTCACGAAGTAACCGTTCTCATCGATTGGCTCATTGGCCTGTGCAACTCTGAACTTATCTTCTTCATCGGCTGTCAGATAAGCAACCTCATCTGTAACACGCGGATTCTTAGGATCTGTCTTGTCAAGGATTCTGTAAGGTGCCTCGATGAAACCGTACTGATTGATTCTTGCGAAACTTGCAAGGGAGTTGATCAGACCGATGTTAGGACCTTCAGGCGTCTCGACAGGACACATTCTGCCGTAATGTGTATAATGTACGTCTCGAACTTCGAAACCGGCTCTGTCTCGTGAAAGACCGCCAGGACCAAGGGCAGAAAGACGTCTCTTATGTGTTAACTCGGAAAGTGGGTTATTCTGATCCATGAACTGTGACAGCTGGGAGCTTCCGAAGAATTCCTTCACTGCTGCAGTTACAGGCTTGATATTGATCAGAGACTGTGCAGAAACACCTTCCAGATCCTGTGTTGTCATACGTTCACGTACCACACGTTCCATTCTGGAAAGGCCGATTCTGTACTGGTTCTGAAGCAGCTCGCCGACAGCTCTGATACGACGGTTGCCCAAATGGTCAATATCATCTGCATTGCCCACACCATATTCAAGATGCATGTTGTAGTTGATAGAAGCAAAGATATCTTCCTTTGTGATATGCATAGGAACAAGATCTGCTGCGTTCTTCTTAATTGCATCCTTAATATCTTCAATGTCTTCGTTCTCATCAAGGATCTGACGAAGAACCGGATAATAAACATACTTCTCAGTAATGCCCAGTGTTTCTGGATCAACATCCACAAAACTAGTAAGCTCTACCATCATGTTGGAGAGGACCTTCTCAACACGTTCTTCTGTCTGAACATACACAGCAGCAACACCTGCATTCTGGATCTTCTGAGCCAGATCTTCTGTTACCATTGTGTCTGCTTCTGCGATAATCTCGCCTGTTGTCTCATCTACAACATCTTCAGCCAGTGCAAAACCTGTGATACGGTTCTTCAATGCCAGCTTCTTGTTGAACTTATAACGGCCAACCTTAGCCAGATCATATCTTCTAGGATCGAAGAACATCGCATTGATCAGACTCTCAGCACTTTCTACAGCCAGAGGTTCACCCGGACGGATCTTCTTGTATAATTCAAGCAGACCGCTCTGGTAACTGTCTGATACATCTTTGTTGCTGGACAGTGTTGCCATGATCTTTGGTTCCTCACCGAAGAGATCGATGATCTCCTGGTTCGTACCAACACCCAGTGCACGGATCAGCACTGTAACAGGTACCTTACGTGTTCTGTCCACACGTACATAGTAAATATCGTTGGAATCTGTCTCATATTCCAGCCATGCACCACGGTTCGGGATAACAGTTGCGGAGTAAAGCTCCTTACCAAGCTTATCATGACCCACACCATAGTAAATACCAGGGGAACGTACCAGCTGGCTGACGATAACTCGCTCAGCACCATTGATAACGAATGTACCTGTTGCTGTCATCAGCGGCAGATCTCCCATGAAGATCTCATGCTCGCTGAAACTATCTGTTTCTTTATTAATTAAACGAACTTTCACCTTTAAAGGTGCCGCATATGTTGCATCACGCTCTTTACATTCCTCGATGGAATACTTTGCTTCCTCTTCACATAAACTGAAATCTGTGAACTCAAGACTAAGATGACCACTGTAGTCTGTGATTGGAGAAATGTCTTCAAAAACTTCCTTCAGGCCCTTCTTCAGGAACCAATCGTAGGAATTTTTCTGAACTTCAATGAGATTCGGCATCTCAAGAACTTCCTTCTGACGGGAATAGCTCATACGGATGTTTCTACCTGATTTAACCGGTTTAATTCTGCTTTTATTCATTGACGTTTTTCACTCCCTGAATGATAAATCAACAAGTTCTATCTGCTTATCAGGCTAATGCGCCTAATATACCATAATAATGCAGTAATATATATTAACATAATTTTCAAGTTCTGTCAACAAGTTTCTGTTCTGTATATTAATTTTTTACATAAAAAAGAGACTGCCGCACTTTCCTTCCTTCGTACGACAGTCTCCTGTGTGTTATTCATAAGACTGAATTAACTGAATATTCTTAATTTCATAATCATTAAATACAGATGTAGAAAAATCTTCCGGATTCACAGTGCCCTTATACCAGGACTTGCCGTTGAAATAAGCCTGAAGTTCACTGTCGTTGAACTTACGTCCATGACGGGCATAAATCTCATTACGTGCGATCATCAGCTGATAGCTGGAAAGATTCTTCACATCGGAAGCTGACAGGTACTGACTGCTGCTGCCCGGCAAAACATAATCTGACGATGCACTGCTGTTAGAACTGCTGCTGTTGTTCTTACTGCTGTCCTTCTTACTGCTGTCCTTCTTCGTCTCAGTTGTCTGATTCTTCTTGGATTCAGCCGCTTTTGATTCGGCTGCCTTGGACTCTGCAGCCTTAGATTCAGCTGCACGCTTCGACTCAGCCTCTGACTCTGCCTTCGCCTGCTCTGCCGCCTTCTTGTCATCGATGGTCTTCTTCAAGGCTGTAACATCTGTCTTCCAGGAATTCAGTGTTGTCACTGCCTGTGCATAATTCTCTTCTTTGATGTACTTCTCCACTTCAGTACTGTAGGCATCCAGTTTCTTCTGGTCATCCGCACTGACATAATCCTTGTCGAGGCTGACACTGGAAATGTCATTCTTCAGATTCTGGATTACTTTCAGATTGTCTGACTTCAGATTCGTAGCTAAGGCATCCAGCTGTTTCTGGAAATCGCTGACCTTCTCATAATCACAGTCCTTCTGAGCTGCTTCGACATCTTTCTTCAATGTCTCATATGTGGCCTTATAATCATCTGTGATGGAATACGTTGAAAGTGCCTGATCAATACCGGAGGCAAAAGCATCCAGTGACGTCTTGCCGTTGGAAACGGTTGTGTAAGTATTCTCTACTTCACTCCATTTCTTGTCCAGTTCTTCCATCTTCTTGAGGTCTCCGGCATCAATCGCATCCTGGCACTCTTTCATGAAATCTGTAAAATAGGACTGATGGGAACCAAAATCCCTGCCGTCCAGTTTCTCAGACTGGAATGCAGCCACTTTCTGTGAAAAATCAGCCAGTTCCTTCTTATCTGCCTGCATCTTGTAAGCAAAAGCAGCACCGCCTGCCAATGCAATCAGCACAATAATAACAATTGCAATAAGACCTTTTTTGCTCTTTTTCTTCTTTGCAGTCGGAACGATTTCAACGTCATCTTCAAAAGGCTCTCCCAGCCATTCTGCCTCTTTCTTACGTTCCTTCATTTCACGTTTGCGCTGTGCGGCACTCTTCTTCTCGTCCTTCTCACGCTCTTCACGACGTCTTTCTAATTCTTCTTTTTTCTTCTGGCGCTGTTCTTCCAGCTCCTTCTCCTGAGCTTCAATCTCTTCTATTTCCTTCAGATAATCAAAATCATCATCTGCATTCGCATTCGCCTCTGTATTCACATCCATATCAGCATCTTCCGCAGATGTATGCTCATCTAAATCCAAATTGATGGTTTCATCGTTTCTATCTTCTGTATTGCTCATTCATTCCCCTCCATTCTCAACTTGTTACATATATATTACAAATTATAAACCATTCACCCTTTAAAGTCAATTTGAACTGTTCCTCCCCCGCGCAATCTGCAAAATCTTAAGGTTTTCGTTATTATTTTGGAAATTTTGTTCTGAATCTCTCCATTAATTCTCAGTTTTTGTCTTTATCTGCAAATTATAATAGGAAGCAATGGCATCTGCATCAGCCGTTCCCATTGCCTTCAACTGCGCCTCGTCTTTCAAAATAGCATTGTCGTGTGGATTGTCCATATAAGCATGCTCAATGATCATCCCAGGATGTCCTCCCTCCACACTGTAACTGATGAGATAATACCAGTCCTGTACACTGCCGTCATCATAATGTCCTTTTTCCTCTTTTGTCCGGACAAAAACTCCTCTCGGATTTAGATCAAGCTGTGCCAAATTATCCAGCACCATCTGTCCCAGCTTTTTGCCCTCTTCCGTATAGGCACTGTAATTCGACACATAGACTTCTGTCCCATTGACTTCTGCCCCGTATACACCGGTTGTCCCGTTATTATGCAGGCTTACAAAAAGATCTGCACCCAAATCCGTGGCATATCCTGTCCTTTTCTCAATGCAGTACTCTCCCTGATGTTCGGCATCCGGGCAGCTGCCATCCTCCCTTGTCATATAAACATCCACGCCTTGATACTGCTGCAGTCTGTCTCTGCAGGCCAGCGCAATCGTCAAATTCAGATCCTGCTCATTCACCCCCAGATCCGGATGATTTCTCGTGCAATACTCCGAATCATGTCCAGGATCCAACACAATCACAATCGGATCTGTTTCCGCTTCTATTTCAGTTTCTGTCTCAGTTTCTGTCTCAAACCCATTTTCTGTCTCTGCTTCTGCCGATACGATCTCCTCTGATTCAGACACTGTCTCAGAATCACTCGCCGACACCGATTCTGCCGTATTCGCTTTAGCATTCGGATTACCGCATCCCCCAAGCATTAATCCTGCCAGAAGCACCGCAGCTATATAGCATCCAGGCTTTCTCTGCTTCATCTGTGTATAAATCTCCTTTTTAGTGCAATGAATTATTAAAAAATATGCCCTCTCACGTTTCCCATATGATGACTCACACCGGCAAGTGTGGTTCAGCTTTGCTGGATACACATACAACAAAAGGCACCTCCGAAGAGATGCCTTCCATATCAAATTGAAAAGTACAATTATTTAACTGTAACTTTAGCGCCTTCAGCTTCAAGTTTAGCCTTGATTTCTTCAGCTTCTTCTTTGCTAACAGCTTCTTTAAGTGTCTTAGGAGCGCTGTCAACTGCTTCTTTAGCTTCTTTAAGGCCAAGACCTGTGATTTCACGAACAACTTTGATAACCTTAACTTTGTTAGGGCCAACTTCTGTTAATTCAACGTCGAATTCAGTCTTTTCTTCTGCTGCTTCACCAGCGCCTGCTGCTGCTACAACAACACCTGCTGCTGCGGATACACCAAATTCTTCTTCACATGCTTTTACTAATTCATTTAACTCTAATACTGATAACTCTTTAATAGCTTCGATAAATTCAGCTGTTGTTAATTTTGCCATTTTAAAATACCTCCGTTTTTAGATTTTATGCAACTTCTTCTTTGCTTTCAGCGATCTGCTTAATAACACGAGCAAAGTTGGTAATAGGGGACTGGATACTTCCAAGTAATTTTCCGAGCAGTACTTCTCTTGATGGAATTGTAGCGATAACCTGGATCATCTTCTCATCATAGAATGTACCATCTACAACACCGCCCTTAAGTTCAAGGTTCGGCATTTTCTTAGCTGCTTCATATAAAACTCTAGCTGGAGCTGTTGCATCTGAAGCGCTTGTTGCGATAGCTGTTGGGCCTTCGCAAAGATCTGTTACAGCTTCAAATACTGTACCTTTAACTGCACGTTTGATTAAAGTATTCTTGTATACCTTATAATCAACGCCTGCTTCTCTTAAAGCCTTACGAAGCTGTGTATCTTCTTCTACTGTCAGACCACGATAGTCAACCAGAACCATTGCCTGAGCATCTGCTAAATAACCAGCGATCTCATCAACGATTGGCTGTTTGATTTCTACTTTTGCCATTATTGGTGCACCTCCTTATAGAATAATCGTGTGTACCGCCAAAAAAGACCTCTCCGGCTGCCCAGAGAGGTCTTGATATAAGTCGAGTTCATAAAGAACACCTATAATCTCCCTCGGTAGGCGTTTTCTCCTTATGCCTTACGGCACCTACTGTCTTTGGCAGTTTTGCTCTGATATTATATCATCATTTATATTGGTTGTCAATCAAAAAACCACAACAAATTAAAAATAATTAAACAAGTTTAACTGGGTTTAATTTGATACCAGGGCCCATTGTAGATGTGATTGTTACACTTCTCAGGTACTGACCCTTAGCAGCTGCTGGTTTTGCCTTAACGATTGCGCCCATTAATGTATGGAAGTTGTCCGCTAACTGTTCTTCTGTGAAAGAAGCTTTACCAACTGGTACGTGGATAATGTTTGTCTTATCCAGTCTGTATTCGATCTTACCAGCTTTGATATCATTAACAGCCTTTGTAACATCCATTGTAACTGTACCAGCTTTTGGGTTTGGCATTAAGCCTTTAGGACCGAGTACACGACCAAGACGACCAACAACACCCATCATATCCGGTGTAGCAACTACAACATCAAAGTCAAGCCATCCTTCGTTCTGGATCTTCGGAACG
>NZ_JBBMEK010000076.1:0-12767 GCF_040096555.1 Coprococcus intestinihominis
TCCAGTGTCAAGAACTGGTAGTATCTGAAGACTGCACCAAGATACATATTGCAGGTCTTATTGCTCGTCTGTGTATTGTGCTCCGTATGCTTTCCACCCTTAACCCAATACAAGAAATCAATAAAATGTTTATTCTGCTCCGAATAGGAAAGCAATGTAACCTCATCCAATCCTATCGTTTGTTCCTGCAGAAAATTGTAATAATATGAAAGTGCGAAGGCTGTGGATTTTACAGTATTCGGAGAAGCATTAATCTGATCCAGATGCTTCAAATACTTTGATGGAAGGATTGCAATTTCTTCTATATCCGAAATAATCAAAAATCGTGGTCTATTATCTTTCAAAACTGAAACAACCCTATATTTCAATCCACAGCCCTCCTTTCTTTTTGACTTCTTTGATATCTTTGACTTCTTTTATCTTACATTATACACAAAGAAGTCAAAATGTCAATTGCGTATTTGACTTCTTTGACTTCTTAAAACTATAATTAATGATTTCTTTGATTTCTTTATATTTAAAATTGATTTTTGGGGACATAATTGATAAGATAAAGGTTAAGAAGTCAACTTAAAAAAGTCAAAGAAGTCAAAAGGAGATTGGAATGAACGAATTTTTATCAAATCCAAGTACATTAATAGATCCCGACAGCGTTTACGATCAGGAAAGATTCATCAATATACTTCAAACAATTTTACACACAAAAACACAAAAAGAATTATCTGAACAAACCGGCATAAACAATGCGACTATTTCTCGAATGCTCAATGGCACCCGATCAGGGCGACCATATAAAAGCACTATTGATAAAATTGCAAAAGCCATTGATGATCCAGAACTTATCAATGAATTATATGATGCTACTGGATATTCACCTCGGAAAATACAGGAACGAAAGAAGATAATTGCTGACAATGGATTTTCTCCGGATCTCTCTACTGTTCAGGTACATGAAAAGTTTTTTTCCACTTTAATGCGTGGTCTTTCCATGATGACAAGTCTGTATAAAATCGAATGGACAATAAAATCCGGAACGCCCAGATCATACGATTATTTAATTGAGTTCAAAGAAGGAAATATAGATTACTGGTATATTAGATATGTAGATAGAATTACTTCTGATGAAGAAAGGAAAAAAGCCTTAACTGCCATTTATGGAGAATTTGCAAAATTGAAATTGGACGGAAAAATCAAAGTTTCTTGCGCTACTCCTTCTTACGAAGATTATGATTATTTTGTTACAATTCCTCCATACCAATTAAATTCAATAGCTTCAATTATACATTTTGATTCTGATCTCGAAAGATTTGCAGACGAAACCTTTTTAGAAACAGCGTTACCGCTTAAAGAAAATATTCCTGTTAAGGATTTTTGTAATCTTACTGAATCACTGATACTATAACTATTTGATTTTATCACAGAGAGAGTTGCTTATGGGCTCTCTCTTTTTTATAACGATTTTACCTCCCATGTTCTAGCTCATTATGGCAAATCATTTTCTAAAGCAAGTATCGCCTAGAGTAACTCAAAACCCAGTTTCTGGATTTTGATTCTCTGGCGAACTTGATGGAGATTACGATTCCCCATACCCTCGATATCACAAAATATTAAATTTTGCTATTAGCTCAAAATAAATTTTCGCAGCTTTCTGTTTTTGCACTCATAGTTGTCAAAAACTATTTATAACCATCTGCTTCTACCGGCTGCTGATCCAAAATACTTTTATTCAAAAATGAATAAAAGTGAATTTACAAAAAAATACCCCATCACAAAAATGTAATGGGTACTTCCTCTCATTATATTTGAATCGACAAATACTTTAGGCTTGAATCGATAATGCGTGATAATCACTTTTTCCTCTTTCCTTGATTCTATAGCTTTAAAAACAGTTCTCTTATATGCAACATATCCCTATACAGTGGAGCAAAAAGTCTTTCATGTCCTCTGCACCCCTCAAGATTTGTTACCTGTGGGTGGCAAAAACTAATGACAGGAATCCTTTTACCACTCATTTCAGTAAAGTAATACCACCAATCACGATTAAATATAATAGAACGAAACGAGTTCCACTCTGTAGAATTAGGCAACACATACTCCTTTAGCAATGTTGCATTCCCTGTTATTCCTGATGCTGTCAATCCGCAGCAAATAATAATGTCCGGATCGCACAAGCATATTTCATCAAAAATTCTTTTATGTTGTGCCTTAACCGAATTCAGCAGTTCATCTCCCTTTGTTCGACTGATGCCACCCTCTTTTTTCAGATTCATCACTGCAATACGTTTTAGCTGTTCAACACGATTTTCTTTAGACATATCACGTGGATATTCTTCATTACCATCCAGTAATGCCTTTGACCATCTGCCTATATTGTTCCATGTCTTCCAACCACTTCCATCTCTACGCAAATCATCACACAAATTCCGTTCTGATTGGCAATTCATATCTCTAAGCACAAACAAAACATGCGGATTTTCATAATATTCTACATCAACTATTCCATCCGAAATAAACGCATCAAAGCAAAACTCATTTTTCCATTTCTCAAATAATTTATCCCATTCATTCATAATTTTGCTCCTTCGCTTTTTCTTTAGTTTGCATTACATCATCACCATAATTCCAACTTTTCCAATTCATATTACCACTATTTCCGATTTTTGAGAACACAGCAAATATCCCTACATAATATTTCTCACAAGTTTCTCATTTTCCCCAGAGCAAGATCCACCTGTGTTTAACAATATTGTCTTTCAGACAAATGTTCTTTCATCAGGTTTTCATCTTGCTGGGGATTCCCCAAACCCACTCTTTCTATTTATACCGAGGTTACTGTACACACTAGAGCAAGATCCACCCCGGTAATACCATATCGCTATTTTAGCAATATGGCATTTTCCGGATGTTGAAATCTTGCTGAGGATTGTGCTCCCCAGTTCCTCACATTCAGCATAAATATATACTTAGTTCCCCGAATTTCTTCGGTCACAACACAGGGAGAGAAAATAGGCTAAACAGCCCTATATCCCTGTGAAATCACTATGTGATTAAAAAATAGCAAGGACAGGAAGTGTGTATACACTTCCGCAAAATTGCCAATTTTGGTTCCCTATCCAAAATTAAAAAATACAAAAAATAAAAAAATCGTACATACCGCACAATTCAAATTTCCCATTTTTTATTCATCCTGATTTTTACGCTTATATTATTTTTCAAATTTTTCAATCCCCCCAAAAAGCAAGAAAGGACATCAACGCTTATTTGTTGACATCCTTCGCTTTGAATTTTTTAAGAAAATTTTACCTTTTCAAAATGTTATTTGATATTAAAAAATCAAATTTTGTCCATCACTACATTCCACACAGATACTTCCGAATCACCCTGTGGCTCAAATGTACAAACTACTGCTGGTCAGAACATTTGCCGGTAGGAATCAAAAAATTATAGTATTGTGGTTGCATACGCAGCCACTCAAAATGTAGGATACTCGCTATTTTGCGTTTACTAGGTTGGAGCATAAAAGGAAGCTTCCTTCAAACTTGGAAGCTTCCTTTTACTGGTCAGATTTTAATTTTGGATACAATTCTTTTTGTTTCAATAAGTATTGCAATCATCTGAATGTAGTGCTCAATTTCGTTGGCAGATAAGAAGTCGCCTTTACGATCTTTCAACCACTTTTGGAGAGGTTGGTATCCCCCTACACCCATATTCCATATCTCGACAGGAACGCTTATAAAGCGAGCACCAGTTTTATTAATTATTATAGAACCAGATTTATATTTTGGCACTTCAACCAAAGAATTTTCACCAGGCACGTAGGCAATGTTTCCTTCGTCCAATCTATTATGCATTAAGTGCAACTCACGCAACTCCCTTCCCAAAGCTACAAGAGAGAAGAAATAGTTTGCATCTTTTGGATATGGGATTCTCGGGAAGTCAATTTTCAATTGATTTTTGTACTGATTTCTATAATCTTCCGAATAAAGAATCGCATAAATATAATCCAATACATCAACGGCAGTAAAACCATTGGATACTCTTTGCTGGTGCCAATCCATATTTAGACCTAGATGCTGTTCAATGACCTTTACAATATCCGTTGCAAAGTTTGCTTTCGGACGAATAGTATTATGAATCATGTCTGTCTCTGCTATAAACAAAGGCATATGATAAGACTGAATTGTACGTTCAGCGCACTTCATCTCTGAAGCCAAGTCCGTTACAAGGAAACTATCTATTGTATCAGATTTATTTTGACGTCCAACTAGAAGAGCATAATTCTGAAAATCAAAACACATCTGAATCATGGTAGAATAGCGTGGTCGTCCTAAAAATCCACTCGATTTGTTTGTTAGAACAGAGTATTTCACATCAAAAGGTCTGAACAGTATTGGGATTATATGATATTCCCCCCGCATTATATCTGCTTTTGCAGCTTCTGCAGTCCAGGTGCCTCCACTCTTTATGTTATACTTAACTGATAAATCTTTTGGAGAGAGTGTTGTAAAATCACGAACCAAGTTTTCAATATCGCTTTGGCTGTCTTGAAGTGTTAGTGCATCGTTTTTGGTCTGGATACCCGTGTTTTTCTCCAAGAATAGATCTGCTACTGAAAAGCCTTGTTCATAGACATCCGTTCCAGAGTAGTCCTTGTTGTCAAAAAAGTAATATGGAGCTTTAGGTTCAATTTTTTCCCACTGTAAACTGTGCAGGGAAGATTTGTTAAGAACATCCAACTTGTGTTGCTGGGTACCAAACAAATCAATGTAATTAACTTTCGCAGGCGCACTGCTACCACGTTTCTCTTTGATAAAGATATGAATGCTGACGCCCTGCTGGATATCAAAAACATTTTCATCTTTACTACCATCGGGGCATTTTTCTAACCGATTTGAGTCACCGTGCAAATTTATGATGTAAATTTTGTTAAAAGTACGAAGCAATTCATAGCGCATCTTTCGATGTGTAACACCCGTCAGAAAACTGTTATTGGAAATATATGCCAGCACAGAATTTTCAGCCTGCTCACAGATGAATTGACCGTAACGAATAAATTTAATGGAGTCTTCATCAAGATTAAGCTTTTTTTCATTCAAGCCTTGTTTATAAAGAGCAATCAAATCCAATATCCATTCATTACGATTAATGCTACTGTTACTGTATGGCGGATTTCCGATGACTACATTTATGCCAGTATTTTTCTTTACGGCATTAGCCGATACAGACTCAAATGCAAGAGGGTCTTCCCATAATGTCAACTGAGCTTCGGAATTACCTGGTTTTTCAAGTGTATTGGTAAGATACACCTGCAATCGTTCATCACTGTCAAACTTGTATCCAGTATCCTTGAGAATCATCGCCAATTTCATATGGGCAACAGCATATGGAGCCATCATTAGTTCAAAGCCATTAATACGTGGCAAAAGATGGTCGGGAACATATGCATTCCATTCAGCCTGAATTGTATCTTTCGATTGTCCTTTACGAGCATCACAGAAATTTTGATAAATTTGAAGAATGGTCTGACGCAGGAAAGTGCCAGTTCCTGTTGCAGGGTCGAGAATTTGAATGGCAGGCACTTCTTTTTCATCCTCAACCATATTCCGAAATAGGCCGTCAGTTCGCTTTTTACTTTGACGAAGAAATTTGATTTTCTTTTTATCTGTTGATGCAAGGCCATCAACAACTCCAAAATCTTCCTTTAAGATATCATCAACGGCTCGGACAATAAAATTGACTACCGGCTGCGGTGTATAGTAAACCCCACGCTGAACTCTTTGAGTTTTATCATACTCGGAAAGGAATTCCTCATAGAAATGGATTACAGGATCTTCACGCCCGCCGCCTGTCTGTCTGTTAAAGTCAGCAATGATGAAGTCTGTCTTTGTATGAAGAAGAAGATCTACAATATTTCCCACTTCCAGTTCATCAAAAGAGAGTTTACTCTTGGAATTACTGGAACCCAGACATTCCTGTAACAAACTTTTAAGGAAAGGATTTGTATTTGGGATGCACTCCACAGCCTCTGCTGCATTAAAATCATCTTGAGTCTCGTCCATGCATCTTGCAGAGAAAAGACCATAGACTAAAGTTTGCGCATACATATCCGCAAACTGCTGTTCTGTCATATCATGTACGAGAGTTTCTCTAAATTTGTTATATAAAAGGTGTACATACCCATTTGCAGTTTCAATTTCTAATGTGGACAGAATACGATTCCGGATATTTTGAGCCTCCTCAGCCAAACGGATAGTGAGAGTGTGGGAATCCTGGATTGTCTGACGGTAGCGTATGGTAAACGCAGAGGCCCAATGCTTCAACGATTTATGCAGAGCCGGTTCTCCACAATGGATTTTGGAAGGAGATATTAAAGGGTGCTTCGACCACATCAGCCATAACTGGCTGTTGGCAAACATTCCAATGGATAAGGAAATGCTCGGGAAATGGCTGAAATGCGGTTTTGTGGAAACCAAAAAACTCTTTCCAACAGAAGAAGGAACTCCACAGGGCGGCACAATATCGCCAGTTTTGATGAACATGACCTTAGACGGACTGGAGCGCATTCTGAAAGAGAGATTCCCAATGAGACGGGCGGTGGCAGGTAAAACTGTCTATGACCAGATTAACTTCGTGCGATATGCCGACGACTTTATCGTTACCGGGAAAAGCCCGGAAACTTTGCGAAACGAGGTTATGCCTATCATCAAGGATTTTCTTGCGGAGCGCGGTCTGCAACTCTCAGAGGAAAAAACGGTGATTACGCACATCAGCGACGGCTTTGACTTCCTTGGGCAGAGCATTCGGAAATACAACGGAAAATTGCTCATCAAACCATCAAAGAATGCGATAAAATCCTTCCTCAAAAAAGTGCGGGCTATCGTTAGGGAGAACAAAACCGCTACACAGGACTTGCTCATTTGCAAGCTAAATCCTGTCATTCGCGGTTGGGTCAATTACCACCGCTATGTAGTTTCGGCGGATATTTTTGGATTGGTTGACCACAGGATTTTCGAGTGCCTATGGAGGTGGGCTTGCCGCAGACACAAACGGAAAGGCAAGAGATGGATTGCTAATAAATATTGGCATCACATTGATAATCGGACGTGGACGTTTGCGGCGGAGCCTGCATTTCGCGGTAAGGATTTCGATGAAAAATACCTCAAGCTGGAATACGCGGCAAACACGAAAATTATTCGCTTCAAGAAAATTGCCGCTGAAGCCAATCCGTTCGATGAGAAATGGACGGGATATTATGAGGAACGTGACGGTGAAAGAATGCTGAACAGCACCAAAGGGCGGGAAAAACTCGTCAAAATCTGGAACAGCCAGAAAAGGTGCTGCCCTGTCTGCGGAGAAAAAATCACATCTGAAACAGGGTTTAAAACGCATTTCGTCACGGGAAACAACAGGAAATGGCCTGCTATTATGGTACATCCCTGGTGTCACCGAAATCTGCATGAACCAGGTTACCTGATTTGAGCCGGGTTTCGTTTTACACGAGGCCTTACGATAGGCTTGAGCCGTATGACGGGAAACTGTCACGTACGGTTCTTAGGGGAGGGGCTGGCAGTAATGCCAGTCTCTTACCCGACATAAAGCGTATCTAATAGTTCTTTGAAAGTATAATGATTTTGAAATTTTTGTGATGTTCCAGAGTATTGCAGTTTTCCTGATTCACGAAGCAGTTTGAGTTCTTTCAGGTAATGTTTCTTAAATACAGCTGACATCACTTTTACTGGAAAGAAAAACTTTTTTCCTTTATCTTTCCAATGATTAGTGGAATCCAGACCACCGCCAAGAACTATAGTGTGAAGATGGGGATGATAATTCATTCTTGAACCCCAGGTGTGAAGTACACAAATGTATCCGATTCTTGCTCCAAGATGTTTTGGATCAGAAGATAGTTCAGTCATAGTCAGATGTGCTGCATGATACAGTGCATCATATAAAAGCTTCTGATTCGAATACACTAAAGGATACAGTTCTTCCGGAATTGTAAATACGGTATGAAAGTACGGAACATCAAGTACATTTTCCTGCTGTTTATCAATCCACTCATCGACTTCCATACCCTGACACATCGGACAGTGTCTGTTCTTGCAGGAATTATAATGAATGTACTTCTTGTGACAGGATTCACATTCACTGATATTAGCTCCCATTTCGGCAGTTTTGCATTTGGAGATACATAGTGCTGCCATATGCTGTTCGGAAGAAAAAAGATGTGTTTCACTGTATTTCGGAAGGAACTGATGAAAAACATCCTGAATGGTGATTACATTACTCATTAGAATCACCATCCTTTTTCTTAGGTTTGCGACCGCGTTTTTTCTTTTGTGGATGATCTAATGGGCTTTTAATTCCCATTACTGTTTTGTTGGAGATATGGATATAAACCTGTGTCGATTCCAGACAGCGATGTCCAAGCATAGACTGGACATAATTAATGGGAACACCCTGTTCAATCATGTGACTGGCAAAGGAATGACGGAGAGTGTGAGGATGAACGCTTAATCCTGCATCTTTTCCAACAGCTCGAAGCATAATCTCAACACCACTTACTTTTAGTGGTTCATGAGGTTCATCCAAAGAAACAAACAGATAGTCTCTTTTAATAGGGTAACTTCTCCAATACTCTTTTAAGAGTTCAAGTGCCCGGTATGAGAGTATTGTCCAGCGGTCACGATGATTTTTGCTTTGGGGAACATAAACCTGCATCCTGCTCATGTATATATCTTCAGCCCTAAGCTTCACAAGTTCTCCGACTCTAAGTCCTGATGAATAAAGCAGTGCAATGATTGCTTTGTTTCGGATGTGTGAAGCAGTAGCAATCAGAGCTTCCACTTCACTAAGTGAAAGAACTTCTGGAAGACGTGCATCAATTCGCATTCTGGGAACAATGTCCTGATCCCAAGGTATATGAAGTACATGTTTATATAGAAATGCGATGGAAGAATTATAAAAGTTACATGTGGAAGCAGATACTCCACTTTTCCTTTTGAAAAGAATAAATTCTCTGGCATCCTGTAGACAAAGTTCTTCCATAGGTTTATTACCTGTCCATTTCATAAAAGAAGTGATATTTGATATATAAGTTTCTGCAGTTCTAGAAGAACGGTTACGAATCAGACATTCCTCTTTAAGCTGTTCAAAATATTTTTCGTACATAATAAATCCTCCATGTAAAAGTCAGCAATTCAAGGTATCACTGCTTACATGGAGGTGCATTGGAATAATAAAACCGCTTGCTAAAAGAACGGTTTGGTGTTAATCTTTTCATAGGCAGTGGTAATGTCGATCCTGTTTGATTGTTGGTTGTGGTGACTTAACAATACTACTTGTAGGACTTGGTTTCCACTGCTTTTTTATGTAGGAATAGAAAAACTGCGCCACAGCCTTGGCAGGCCATCGCGCAGCGATTTGGTTCAACTGGAATTTGTCTTACAACAATTTATATATGCATAAAAAGCAATATATTTATGAAAACACCCTAAATCCAAAATTTACTCAATTCATTTTTTCCTTACATAAAATGTTCTCGTATATTTCACTTCCTCACCAAGTGTTTCCCCTATCAAAACTTCAAAATCATTGATATCAAATTCTGGAAAGAATGTATCTCCATCTTCAATATTTAAATCTACTTCTGTGATATACATTTTATCTACTATTTGCAAAGCTTCCTTAAATAGTCCATATCCACCAGATATGTATACATCTCGTCCTTTAGCCAATAATAATGCATCTTCTAATGATTTAACTGAAACTAAATTATCTCCTTGATACTCTGTTGTGGTGGAAACAACAATATTCATTCTATTAGGCAACGGATGACCGATTTCTTCATAAGACTTTCGCCCCATAATAACCACATTACCCGTTGTTAACTCTCTAAATTGCTTTTGTTCTCCCTTTATTTTCCATGGTATATTACCATTCTTGCCTATAACATTATTCTTTGACCTCGCAACAATCAAACCTATCATCTATTTCATCCTCCATAATATGATGTCGTACCTGTGATTCCATCAAGTGCACCACATCTTAACAAACTCAAAATTATCTCGAACTAACCAGCTCGACAAATTCCTTTTTTGTCTTCATCTGCATTATATCATATTGTTATAAGCATTGCCATTTCTTTTCTGCTTTTGAAAAGTTACTTATCAGCCTATGTTTTGTAAAGGGTGATATTCAGCATTTCTCACGCAACAAGCCCTTGACAAACCATAGACTAATAAGTTTTAAGGTAATCAAGCAGAAATGAAATAGTCTGCTGTTTCACGGCAACAAAAAAGAGATACCAACACACTTATGTAGTATCTCTTAGTCTAGTAGCAATATTCTTTTGTTTGCAAGCAGGTAAACATGGGCTGTTTCTTAATATCTTTTTGTTTGGGAAACACCCTCTTCCCATCCACTAATATGTATTGACTTCAAAAAGAACCGTATACGAATCCATCGCAATACACTCCGTCAAATTGGTAACCCAGAATATATTCAACTTCTTGTTAATCCTGCTCAAAAAATGATAGGTATAAAGGCTAGTTGTGCAGAGGATAAATTGGCACATAAAGTTAAAGATTATTTTGTTATCAATGGTAACAGCTATGAATTGTATAGCCGAGAATTACTATATTCACTTTCCCAGCTTAACCTTTCTTGGGAGAAATTTAATATTTTTCGTTTAGAAGGCAATATTTACCCAGATAAGAAAATAGCTCTATTTTCCATGGATAATATCATCACAAAACTGCCACAAGCAGAATTTAAATCAGAAATAATGGGGGATGAGTATGCGCAATTATAGTATATATACATTAAAAACAAAGCCAGAATTCACAAATTTGTATCAATATCTCAGTGGAAAAGATTATAAACAGCTTGAACAACAGATATTATGTCATTCCTATCACACCCCCATCTGTACATGGAATGGTATTGTCATTAATGGATTAGAAGCATATGAATTATTTCGCAAACACAGTATTCCTTTCCGCATAAAAAGACTCCATTTTTCCAGTAAAGAAGATGTAATTTCATGGATATGTACTGACCAACTTAAACGAGAGGATTTAACCAATACCAATAAAAAATACCTGATTGGGAAAAAATATGATGCTGAAAAAATATTAACCGCAAGACAACTTTCATCTACGAATAAATCTCATATTTCCGGTGCAAGCATCGCAGCAAAAAAAGTATCCGAAGAATGTAATGTAGCAATGGCTACCGTTCACAAATATTCTGCCTATAGTCATGCACTAGATATAATTGATGAAAAAGTTCCGGATCTTGTCAAAAGAGTCCGTTCCGGTCAGCTCTGGATTTCTCAAGCTAATATTATTGAACTTTCAGGATTATCAAAAGAGCAGCTTTTAAGTCTAAATAACTACATTCTTGCCGAAAAGATAGAACATCTAAGTTATCATGATATGAAAAGGGAATTACTATGGAATAATTACGCCAAACCAATGTCAGAGAAAAAATCTTCCGTTCCTATTCCTTCTATACACAACCTGCCACAATTCGATCCGGATGCGGAAATTGCAAGTCTTACGCTGACGATTCCCTCGTGGAACAGTTCTATCGAAAGAGTATTAAAAGTTTCAGATTTTAAAATTGCATCTGATACAGCAAAAAATAAGCTTAAATATCAGCTTATGTGCCTAATATCAACCACAAATAACATTTTAAAAAAATTGGAGGAAATATAATTATGGATGGAAATACCGAAGATTTACAAAAGTTTGTTCCTCAAGTGCATTTTGAGCAAATACCAATTAAAAATTTATGTTCAAATCAAGATTACCAACGTAATCTGTCCATCAAACACGTTCAGCGTGCTGCTACTAATTTTGACCTTTATCAGATAAATCCTGTAAAAGTGAGTAGACGTGATGGAATCAATTATGTGTTCAACGGACAACACACTATAGAAATTGTCGCTCTCGTCTCTGGATCAAGAGAAACTCCTGTCTGGTGTATGGTCTATGATGATCTTGCTTACACCCAAGAAGCAGATATTTTTGCAAACCAGATGAAATATGTCAAATCGTTATTGCCTTATGAAATATTCATGGCTAACATTGAAGCTGGTAATGATAGAGAACTTATTATTCGTGACCTTGTAGAATCGTATGATCTCACTATTACCTCTTCCTCTCGCCCCGGAGGTATATGTGCTGTATCCACTTTAATTAATATCTATGAAAAATATGGCTTTCACACTCTTGATCGTGTTTTACGCCTTTGCGTTGCCACATGGGAAGGTGCGCCTATGTCCTTTAGTTCCAATATGCTTAATGCTATTGCTCGTCTGGATAATGCTTATGGAGAAACAATGAAAGATGACACCTTTAAAGAAAAAGTGGGACGTGTCTCTGTCAGGGAAATCAGTCGTACTGCCAGAGAACGTCGTGCCGGTTCATTAGGATTCGCAGAAGCTCTTTTACTAGAATACAATAAGAAATCAAAGTATCCACTTCCTTTTGAGAAATTATACACTCATAAAACACCAAAAAAAAGGGAACAATCAACTGAAAACGAATCCGATCAAAGTTCCACTCCAGAAGGTCAATTAGATTTATTTTCTACGGATCAAGACAATACTCCGGCTCTGCCAAACGAATAGCGCAGAGCCTTCATCCTTCGTTCTATCCTTACTTTCAAAAAGGACGCCCTACTTTAAGTAATGCCAGTTAGCTAAAATTGGAATAAAATAGTAGGTATCCTAAAGTAATGGTAATAATGCACAATTCATAACA
>NZ_JBBMEK010000077.1:0-12674 GCF_040096555.1 Coprococcus intestinihominis
TGCATTATGATCCATTTTGTCCATATAATCAGTCCTTTCTATCCTTTCGACTGATTATAGTATACCACACTTCGCACCACAGAACAAGCGTTCTATTTTCTTTTTTCTGCAATTCATCTCCCACCTGTAGAGTAAGGAGAATTCTTGCTAACTTTTGTTAAAATCTATTCCTTCAACTCCAACTCAACCGGACAATGATCCGAACCGAATATCTCCTGGTGAATGGATGCCGATACCAGACGATCTTTTAATGCCTCTGAGACAATAAAATAGTCAATGCGCCATCCGGCATTATTCTTACGTGCATTAAAACGATACGACCACCAGGAATATTCACCGGTTTTATCCGGATAAAAATATCGGAAGGTGTCAATAAATCCCGCAGAAAGTAGTTCCGTCATCTTGGCACGCTCCTCATCTGAAAATCCGGCATTCTTGCGGTTGGTCTTTGGGTTCTTAAGATCGATTTCTTCATGTGCCACATTCAGATCACCACAAAGAACAACCGGTTTTGTCTGCTCAAGTTTTTTGAGATACGCTCTCACATCATCTTCCCATTCCATTCGATATGGAAGTCTAGCTAGCTCATCCTTAGAATTCGGTGTATACACATTGATAAGATAAAATGTCTCATATTCTAATGTAATCATACGTCCTTCTGTATCATGCGCCTCGATGCCCATACCATAAGTCACATTTAAAGGCTTGATACGGGTAAATACTGCTGTTCCGGAATACCCTTTTCTTTCCGCATAATTCCAATACTGCTCATATCCCGGCAGATCAAGTTCAATCTGTCCTGCCTGCAGCTTCGTCTCCTGAAGACAGAAAACATCCGCATCCAACGCATTAAAAATATCTACAAAGCCTTTACCCACAACTGCACGAAGGCCATTCACATTCCAGGAAATTAATTTCACTTTGTCATCCTCCTCATCCATCACTTTTCATTTCACGTCCACTTTATTGTAGTATGTTTTTGGAGGATTGACAAGCTATCTCTTATTCATCGCGCTTCTTCAGCATATCCAACAATGCCGTTTCTTTAATGACAGCAAGCCCCTGTCCTTCATCTCCCAGAATGATCAGATTATCACCACAATGAATATCGAATATTTTCCTGGCCTTAGCCGGAATTACAATCTGTCCCTTATCGCCAACCTTCACCATACCAAAAATATGTTTTCCCTTTGGTGGCACTTCCATCCCCAGATTCGCACTGTCACTTTTATCATAATTCACCAGGTCATCCATGGTAACCCCAAAAACATCCGCCAGCAGCCTGCATCTCTCAATATCAGGCAGTGATTCTCCTGTCTCGTATTTTGACAATGTCTGCCTGGATACGCCTATTTTATCCGCCAGTTCGTCCTGTGAATAACCATGGATTTTCCTCATTGAAATCAAATTATCTTTAAACATCCTTCTTCTCCTTCTTTATGCCAAGAACACACCATCGGATAATCGGAATCCTGCTGATTAGCGCATCTAAAACAAATGCGCCTCCGAATGCACTAACACCCACCAACATATATACCAACCCACTCGGCAGATTTGATGCATATCGATTCAAATAATACGCTGCTATTGCCAAAGGCAAATAGTGAAAAACATACAGTCCCCAGGATTTCTTCGTCATCCATTTTGTCAACTGATCAGAACGATCACCATATTTTTTCATAAATGCCAAAATTGCAAGAATTGCAAACCAGCAATACAAACTTGCTGTCATATGATTCACCACCGGTTCAACTGCATAATTTTCGCCAAAGAAATGTACCGTATAATATATTCCCATACAAACTGCAGCAGCTCCAAATACTATCCAATACCGGCTCAATCGATCAATCACCACATCGTGAGAAAAAATAAAATACCCGACAAAAAAGCAAAAACCATAAATTCCAAATCTGTAAACGGTGACTACCGGTGTATTCAAAATTTGTGCTGCACCATATGTCAAAATAACCATCAATGCAAGCATCCGGACAGGCACCTTTGCCCCCTCATTCCATATCCGATCCTTCTCAATTCGATGCACAAGCAAAAGCAGCATCGAAAATAGCCACAACATCTGTATGTACCATAAAACGCCTGTCCCTGACAATGCAAACAACCCATACAAAACCGGCTTCGGCATTGCTGAAAGCTGATCAAGTGCCCCGTTGATTTTCGTATTATAATACCCTAAAATCCACTGAAAAACAAGCAGACCGATGGTTGAAGGAACCAGCAGTTTTCGGGTTTTTTCCCTAACAAATGTTTTCGTGTCGTGTTTCTCCAGATAATATCTGGCGCTCATCCCGGACACAACAAATAACAGCGCCATAAACCAGGGATAAACCACATATTGAAAAGCATCCTGCAGCTGATGCTTCTTAAAAGGTCCGATCACCCCAAAAGGCTGCACCCCGTTAAACATATAAATGATATGATAAATCACCACAATCACAACAGTTATCCATCGAATATTGTCCAAATATATTCTCCTTGTATTGTCCATACATTTCCCACCTTTGCTATGATTTTTAACACATTATAACACGGAGATGGAGCATATACGACCAACCCAACTTAACAAAAAGGTGCGGAGTGTGTTAAAAATTGTGGCAAAAAAATTGGTCAGACACTGTCTGACCAATCAAATACTATATAACTATTTTACCAATTATTTAACGCTTAAATTCCGATGTTTCTGTCTCTATTCCCAAATTCAAACAAATTCCCACCTTTACTCAGCGCTTCTAATTTATATCGTTTCATCATTTTCCTAAAACTAATTTTAGCTGATTATACGCTGAGGTACAAGCAAAGATATGGTCGATAAACTATAATAATTCCGACAAAAATCGACTCACTTTAAAAATCCCGCCCACGAGCCGTGTAATATTTACACAGCGCGCGAACAGGCTTGTGTGAGTATTATTTTTTTCTTGTCAAGCGGAGCTTTTTATAAAATGCAATACCATAGCAACGATTCACCTACAACTCATTGATCGTCTCTGTGATCGCCATCTCTGATATCCGCTTTGCCGGTTTCCACACCGCCGCTGCCGCCGAATCCATGACAAATACGACGATGACTGCCAAAAGCTGTACCGGCATCTGCCATACATTGCCGAAGTGTCTGGTGATCAAGGTCACATACATAGCCCTGCTGATTGGCAGTCCAACGGCACATCCTACGATCAGTCCCGAAACGGCATAGGTAAAAGCTTCCGCAGAGATCATTTTTTTCAACTGGTTTCTGTCCATTCCGATTGCCCGCATATAGCCATACTGACGGATTCTGGCCGACACACTCATGGAAATGCTGTTCATAATATAGAAAACCGTGATCATGGCAAGGATCATTAAGAAGCTGTATCCGACAATTCTTGTCATCATATACGTCGCATTTGTTTCCTGGTTGCTCTTGCGATTATCTGTAAAAATCTGATTCTCTCCGACCAACGCACTAATCTGTCTGATGGTTGCCTGATCTGCGTCCTTTGACAGCTTTACCCCCAGCAGGAAATAGTCCTGTTCTCCTACTAATTTTTCAAATGTATCCTCGGAACATACAATGATACAATCATCTGAAAAAAGGCCATCAGAAAGTTCACATGCAACTTCCACTTCCGTGCCATTGATCTCAATGGTATCCCCCGCATGGAGCGGATTATTCTTATTACATATCGTCATAACTTTCCCGTTATCAGCACCAATTTCAGAAATATCGCCCTTTACCACAGATTTCCAAGCCATTTTAATCATGTAATCATCGTAAGACACGATATTGACCCGGTCCACTGATGTTTCTGAAGAAACTGCCGGAACATCACTGGCATAGGCATCACCAAAAACCTGTTCTACACCTGGAATTCCATTGATTTTTTCTTTCATAGACGGATCGATATTGTCAGCATTGGCATACCCGTTGATGGTACAGTCCGGCTGCCAGGCCCGCAGTGACGGCAGCAGGGCATGCGCCAGATCCATTCCCACTGAAAAACATAAGAATACAACAATACTCAAGGCAAAGGATCCCGTCATAAGAAACCAGTTCTTTTTATTCGATACAGCATGATGGATACCCAGAGATGTTTCTATCCTCGTATATATTTTTCCTGCTGCATGTCCGGCCTTTATATTACTTTCCAAATCACCGGATACCGCAGCCGCCGGTGAGACTTTCGAGGCTTTTCTTGCAGGGGACTGGGCAGCCAGGAGAACCGTGATCAATCCGACAACTATACCGCTGATGATACCTACTTTACTGATGGCAAATACCGGCATTCCCGCAAACTCGCCGCCGACACCATATTTTAAAACAATACACAAAACATCATTAATGGCTGTACCCAGAATCACACCGACAGGGATGCCGATTTTACACCAGTTTAATGCCTCCAGACGGACAATCCGCATAATCTGCTTTTTGCTCGCACCGATGCACCGCAGCATGCCAAAAAAATTCATTCTCTGGCTGATATTACTGTTCATACTTCCTGAGATCATTAATACTCCCGCCATCAGCACAAGAACAAATAAAACCACGGCAATCCCGTAAATACCCATCATGGATTCATTGCTGCTGGCCCCCGACATGCCCATAACCGCGGTGTTTTCTCCAATCTGACCAGCAGACAGCTGATACTGTTCTTTTATTTCCGTTCTGGCCCGATCAGCCTTTGAAGCACTTTGAAACTGAACATAAAAACTTGAAGAAATCTGATTCACTCCGTTTTCTTCCATTACAGATTGAAATGCTTCTCTTGTCATATAAACACCGACCAGATAAAACTGCCCCTCATAATAGGCTTCATCATCTCCGCCGAAACCGGAAACGGTATACTCTGACGCACCTGCAGGCGTATGCAGCACAACCGTGTCACCGATTTTCAGATCCAGATAATCTCTGGCATTGGTGCTGAGCAGCACCTCATGATCTGTGGAAGGAAACTTTCCTTCCTTCAGTCCCTCCATCAACTGTTCAATATAAGCTGCATCTGTACCATACAGTGCAGCTTTTACATCTCCGATTTCATAGTCCTGCTCTGCATTCACATTAAACGCAGAAGACCACCCGGCCGCCGCCACATCCAGCCTAGATGCAATATCTGATGCTGTCAAATCTGAAATATCCTCAAACATCAAATGCCAGCTGCCGTTTTTATCAACCTGATGGGACAATTCTGCCCTCATGAGCATATCAGTCATACTGAACACTATTGTTACCAGAAAGACCGCGATCACAATGCACAGTACCGTCATGCGGCTTTGTTTTTTTCTTACTTTTGCAGAAATGGAAATTAAACTCAAATAACTTCTCATGCCTGACACCTCCCGAGATCTGTCAGTACACCATCGGATACCTTTAATACCCTGTCCGCAGTCTGGGCAATACTCTGGCTGTGTGTGATCATAATAATCGTCTGGGCATACTTCTTTGACGCCTCATGCAGCAGAGCAATGACTTCACTGCTGTTTTTTGAGTCAAGATTGCCTGTAGGCTCATCCGCAAGTATCAGAGAAGGTCTTGTAAGCAATGCACGGCCGATGGCCACACGCTGCTGCTGACCGCCTGACAACTGATTCGGCAGATGGTTTCTACGCTCCTTCAGATTCAGGACCGTCAGCAATTCCTCTAAATATTTTTTGTTGGGTTTCTGATAATCCAGGAGCACCGGAAACATCATGTTCTGCTCCACCGTCAGTTCCGGGATTAGATTAAAAGCCTGAAAAATAAACCCGATATTCCGGCGTCTGAAAACCGTCAGCTGCTTTTCTTTCATGGCAAAAATGTCTTTGCCATCAATGTAAACTTTCCCGGAAGTCGGAGTATCCAATGCCCCTAATGTGTTGAGCAAAGTACTTTTGCCGGATCCGGATTCACCTACAACCGCCACAAATTCTCCTTTCGGTACAGAAAAACTGACATGTTTCAAAGCCTGTACCGCTGTCTCTCCATTACCGTAAGTTTTGCAAATATCTTTTACTTCCAATAAATCCATATGTTTTACCTCTTTTCTTTAATCTGTAAAAAAGAATACCATTCCTGCCTTACAGCAATATGACAGCCGGACGACAATTTTGTCAGAATTCAACGCGCTCCGAAGGCACACAACATCAAAGCGTACCTCGACTTATGTGCCAATTATAATAAAATTAATCGTAAAGCTTGTCCTCTGTCCCAGCGTACTATCCACTTCGATGGTACCGCCATGGGCTTCGATAATAGACTTTGCCAGAGGCAGACCAAGTCCGAGTCCCTGGGTGTCTTTGGAAAAACGGCTGCGATAAAACCGCTTGAATATATGATACAGATCCTCCGGATGGATACCGCTCCCGTTATCCATGACCCTAATCTGGACAACCGACGAAAACTGCTGCCATGTGACACTGACAGTGTCTTCCTCTTTGGTATGGTCCAGGGCATTTTTCACTAGATTGTCAATGGCTTCCATAAGCCAGCTGCGATCACAAAGAAGCCGGACATCTTCATCTCCGGAATAAATCAGATGCTTTTGTTCCTGCTTGGCCCGATATCTGAAATGTTCTCTGCTCTCTTCCATCATCTCTGATACACTTTCCATATGCCTTTCAAAAACAATAGAGCCGACATCCAGTTTTGTTATTTTCAGCAGATTCTGGACTAGCATCTCCATTCGATCCAGTTCTTTTTCTGATAACGCGACAAATGTCTGAATATCAGCCATGTTCTCTGTTCCATCCTGCATGAGTCCGTTATAAATATTCAATGCAGCCAGCGGTGTTTTCAACTGATGGGATATATCGGAAATCGTATCCTTCAGAAATTCTTTTTCCTGATTTTTCTTTGAAAGCTGGGCATTTAAACCTGCTGCCAATGTATTGACAACATGAAATAATCTGTAAATTTCGCCTTCCTCATCACAGGCGATCCTCACATCCGTATCTCCGTCAAGAAAAGCCTGCACCTTGGCCGTTGCTTCTTCCATCAGTCGATTCTGCCTGCTGAAATAAGTCCAGCAGGTCTCTGCTATCATTCCAAACATCAGGGCAAATAAAACGGCAATTCCTCCGATCAGTCGGATCTGATGACACACATGCCAGACAATACCTTCTGTCAGCAGCCAGAAAAACAGGCAAATCCCGGCAATCCTGCAAAATAATTGTTTGATATCACGATTCGCTAATATTTTCATCTTATCTCTTAAAAATTCACCTGCCATTTATATCCCATGCCCCGCACAGTAACAATCCTCTCCGGCCTTCCCGGATCATCTTCAATCTTCATACGCAGTCTGCGGATATAGACCGTCAATGTATTATTATCGATATAATTGCCGTCGCAATCCCACAGCTGCTTCAAAATCTGCTCTTTTGTCAAAACCACATTTGCATTCTTCATAAAATAACAGAGCATCTTATATTCCGCTGCTGTTAACACCAGCAGTTGACCATTCTTATAAACCTGCCCCTGAAGCAAACATACCTTGATGCCATTTGAATCAAGCCCTGTCGCTTCCTGACCGAAATTTTTACTTCTGCGAAGAAGTGCATTGACTCTTGATATCAAAATTCCCAACTTAAAAGGCTTGGTGATATAATCATCTCCGCCCATATCCAGCCCCATCATCACATTGGTTTCTTCATCCATGGCTGTCAGAAAAATAATCGGCACCTTTGAACACTGCCGCACTTTCCGGCAAAAATCGAATCCTGTGCCGTCCGGCAGGGTTACATCAAGAATCAGCAGTGCATACTTTCCATCTGCCCAGTTTGCATCTGCCTCACTTAACGTTCTGGCCACATCTACCTCAAAACCCTGCTTTTTTAACGCATAAGTAAGTCCGGTGATCAGGCTCAAATCATCTTCTAATAGTAATAATTTGTCCATTTCGCTGCATTTCCCTCTATTCCGAAATATTGCTTTTACTGCCTGCAAATTTATAATTTTATTATACAGCGCCTAAAACAAAAGACAACTTACAAAATTGTAGGAACCCAAACATTTTTTCTTTACTGTTTTCCTGAAAATGTGCTAAACTATACCAGTATTTTTTTAGAAAGAAGGTTTTTATCAATGCCCATAGGTATCATCATCAACGCATTATGCATCTTCGTGGGTGGCTTTATCGGCCTTTTCGCCCGAAATTTTATCAGCGAACGTATCATCACCAACCTGAATATGATTTTCGGACTTTGCTCCATGGGAATGGGTATCAGCTCAATTGTCCTTATGGAAAATATGCCTGCGGTTATTTTTGCACTTATCCTCGGAACCGGCATCGGTCTGGCCATTCATTTAGGGGATAAAATCCGTGCAGGCGCCCTGATGATGGAAAAAGCGTCTTCCAGAATTGTCAAAAGCAGTCCTTCTGCTCTTGATAGAAAGGAATTTACGGAAACACTGATTACCATCATCGTCATTTTTGTTGCCAGCGGTACAGGCATCTATGGCTCTATTGTCTCTGGCATGACCGGTGATCACAGCATTATGATTGCAAAATCTATCCTTGATTTATTCACAGCCATTATCTTCTCCTGTACCCTTGGCAGTGTTGTTTCATTGATCGCGATTCCGCAGTTTATCCTGTTTATGACATTATTTCTTCTGGCCGGTGTCATCTATCCTCTGACAACCCCTGCGATGATCAATGATTTCAAAGCTGTGGGTGGATTTTTCATGCTGGCAGCCGGTTTCCGTATGAACAAAGTAACAAACTTTCCAACAGCGGATATGATTCCTGCTATGATCCTGATCATGCCTTTCAGCTGGATCTGGAGCAGCTTTATCCTTCCGTTGGTGTCTTAAGTCAACAAAAACCCACAAAATACGACTATTCAGGTGCCCCAGAATTTGATACAATAAATCCATACGGAACTTTACATGCGATTTCATATAAGTTCATCCATGAATGGATTCGAGGGATATAATGATTTATTTTATCGTGAACATTACAGCCAGAACCGGCAAAAGCCGTGCCATCTGGATGGAAATGAAAGAAATATTAGAAAATCGAAGCATAGAATACAAGGCTTTTCAGACCAGATACGCCGGTCATGCCACCAATCTGGCACGGAAGATTTCTTCTCTTCCCGAGGACAGGATTTATCTGATCACCGTGGGCGGTGACGGCACTTTAAACGAAGTGATTAACGGAATCACCGATTTTTCACGCATTGTACTGGGTATTCTTCCTATCGGTTCCGGCAATGATTTTGCCAGAGGCATGGGTATTTCCAAAGACACGCTGTCCAATCTGGAACAAATGCTGGATTTGATTGAATCAGCCTCAGAAGGCACTGCCATTGACCTGGGTGAAGTCTCCTGCGAAGCATTGGATACACCGAAATATTTTGCCATCAGCTCCGGTGCCGGCCTGGATGCTATTGTCTGCAAGAAGGCGCTGCATTCCAGGCTTAAGAAGTTTCTGAACCAACTGCATCTCGGGAAGCTGACCTATCTTCTGCTGACAATTGAGTCTTTGTTCTCCATGACCACCTGCGATGCCGACATTGTTTTTAATCATGGCGAAGCAATGCATGTCAGCCATATGATCTTTTCCGCCGGTATGAATCTGCGGATCGAAGGCGGCGGTGTACCTATGGCACCGGATGCTGTCCCTGATGATGGGATGCTGTGCCTTGCCATGGCCCACGATGTACCCAAATGGCTGACATTTTTCCTGCTGCCATTTCTCGTTGCAGGCAAGCAGAAATATATCAGAGTCTTTGACTGCATTCCATTTAAAGAATGCACGCTGCATCTTTCCAGTCCCCTGACCGTTCATGCGGATGGTGAATACTGCGGTGAAAATACAACCATTACATACAAATGCCTCCCGGGAAAACTGCATTTTCTGAAAATATCGTAGCTGCTGAATTTCACAGCCGACAAACATTTTCAAAATTTACAGTGTCCCGAGAGGCACTTTTCTTTTTATAAATGCTGCATCAGCAATGGCACATCTCTCATCTGGCAGATGCACCGACACAGAATTTCTATATCAGTCCCTGAATTAAGATAATCAGGATCAGGATCGGCAGCAATGTCATAAAATACCACTTCAATTTGCCCGACATTTTCATCCCTTTTCCCCGATTCACTTCTTCAAGATAATTGTCAAATCCCCATCCGCGTCTGCTCACACAGAACAATAAGTAGACCAGTGAACCACCCGGCAGCAAAATATTGCTGACAAGAAAATCCTCTGTATCCAAAACATCTCTTCCCCCGATCAAATGCAGGTCGCTCCAGATATTATAGCCGAATACACAAGGCAGACTGGCGATCAGAATAAGAATTCCATTAAAAAGAACGGCCTTTTTACGGCTCCAGCCAAAGTTGTCAATGCATCCTGCGATCAGGTTCTCAAATACAGCAATGACCGTCGAAAAGCTGGCAAAGGTCATAAACAGGAAAAATAATGTTCCCCACAGACGGCCGCCCGCCATATTCACAAAGACATTCGGCAATGTCACAAAGATCAGTGACGGACCTGCATCCGGTTGAATCCCAAATGAGAAACATGCCGGGAAAATAATCAGACCTGACATCAATGCAACAAAGGTATCAAGTCCGCAAATTCTCACAGATTCTCCGGTGAGGGTTCTGCCGTTTGGCATATAACTGCCGAAAATCTCCATGGCACCGATACCAAGACTCAGGGTGAAGAAAGCCTGATTCATGGCTGCTGTGATCACTTTGCCGATTCCTACATCCGCTGCACGCTTAAAATCCGGCAAAAGATAAAAACGCAAACCTTCACCGGAACCCGGAAGCACCAGGCTGTGTACTGCCAGCACGATGATCAGTACAAGGAGGGCTGACATCATGATCTTGGAAATTCTCTCAAGACCATTCTGCAGACCAAAACTGCAAACAATAAATCCTGCAACGACTGTAATCGCCATGAATACTGCCATTTCAACAGGATTTGCCAACAGGTTTGAAAAGGCACCGCCTACAGCATCGGCATCCATTCCGCTTTTGAAACTGCCGGTTATGAATTTGACAAAGTAACTCAGCATCCATCCTGAAACGGTTGTATAATACATCATCAACAGCAAGCAGCCGATCATACAAAACCAACCGTGAATATGCCATTTCTGGCCATCTTTCTCCAGTGCTTTATAGGCCTGGACTGCACTCTTCTTACCTGCACGTCCTACTGCCAATTCCATCGTCAAAACCGGCACACCCATGCAAAGCAGGAATATCAGGTAAAACAAGACGAAAACACCACCGCCGTTTTGTCCTGCCACATATGGGAAGCGCCACACATTGCCAATACCGATGGCACAGCCCGCGCTTACCAGAATAAATCCCAATCGGGACTGAAAATTTTCTCTATTCATACTTCTATTTTCCCTAAATAAACAGCATAAGAGCTGCCTCTGAATCGTAATATGGTTATTCATCAGGGCAGCTCCTGCCTCTTTCTCTCTAACTACTCTTATTCTTCAATCTGAGCCAGTGCCTGCGCAAGGTCTGCGATGAGGTCTTCTTTATCCTCAAGACCGCATGAAATACGCACAAGGCCTGCCGGTACACCTGCTGCCGCTAACTGCTCATCACTCATCTGACGATGCGTGGATGTTGCAGGATTCAGACAGCATGTTCTGGCATCAGCCACATGTGTCTCAATAGCTGCCAGTTTCAGATGCTTCATAAATGTCTCTGCTGCTTTACGGCCGCCCTTTAACTCAAAGGAAACAACACCACAGCCGCCCTTTGGCATATACTTCATAGCACGTTCGTGGTATTTATCACTCTCAAGACCCGGATAATTCACATAAGCCACCTGCGGCTGCTTCTCAAGGAATTCGGCCACAGCCTGACCATTCTCCACATGACGCGGCATACGCACATGCAGGGATTCCAAACCGAGATTCAGGATAAATGCATGCTGCGGAGACTGGATGCATCCAAGATCTCTCATGAGCTGTGCTGTACACTTTGTGATAAAAGCGCCCTCTTTACCGAACTTCTCAGCATAGGTGATGCCATGATAAGAATCATCCGGTGTACAAAGTCCCGGGAACTTCTCAGCATTGGCCATCCAGTCAAAATTACCGCTGTCAACAATAGCACCGCCCACAGCTGCACCATGGCCGTCCATGTACTTCGTCGTGGAATGTGTTACAATATCTGCGCCCCATTCAATCGGACGGCAGTTGACCGGTGTCGGAAATGTATTGTCCACGATCAGCGGCACATGATGGGCATGGGCTGCCTTCGCAAACTTCTCAATATCAAGAACAGTCAGTGCCGGGTTGGCGATGGTTTCGCCGAAAACAGCCTTTGTATTCTCTTTGAATGCCGCATTCAGCTCTTCTTCTGTGCAATCCGGAGAAACAAATGTTGCCTCAATGCCCATCTTCGCCATTGTCACGGAAATCAGATTGAATGTACCGCCGTAAATGGATGAAGATGATACGATATGATCACCCGCCTGACAGATATTGAACAGGGCAAAGAAGTTAGCTGCCTGTCCTGAAGATGTCAGCATTGCTGCTGTACCGCCTTCCATGTCTGCAATCTTGGCTGCAACATAATCATTGGTCGGATTCTGAAGCCTTGTGTAAAAATAACCGGATGCCTCCAAATCAAATAACTTACCCATGTCTTCACTTGTATCGTACTTGAAAGTGGTGGACTGTACAATCGGGATCTGTCTCGGTTCACCATTGCCAGGTCTGTA
>NZ_JBBMEK010000078.1:0-12600 GCF_040096555.1 Coprococcus intestinihominis
CTGTAATGGCCATAATTATCAGTACCATCTGATACAAACAACATATTGATCAGATACTGAGCATTACCTGTTGGTGCAAGGGCATAACTCAAAGCTGCAATATCAAAGTTTCCAGCCTGAAGTACATCATCCAGTACATCATAAGTCTCAATACTTAACTTAATTCCAATTGCTTCCAGCTCCGGCTGCAGCATATCTGTCATTTGCAGTAAACCTGTGTTGTAGCTGTATGTAACCAGTTTTAATTCCAGAGGTTTTTCCGGTGTGTAACCTGCAGCTTCTACCAGTGCTTTGGCTGCTTCTGTATCGTACTTATCAACAGAAAGATTAATGCCATCCGTACCGCCATAACTCAATGTATCCGGATAAATGCCATATGATGGTTTTGCATATCCTGCAAATACAACATCTGCATAGCCCTCACGATCAATACACATACTGATGGCTTTACGAATATTCACATCCTTCAATGCTTCTGATTCAAGATTGAACTGAAGGAACTGGGATCTTGTTGATGTTGCTGCACCAATTGTATAGGTATCTGTATCAGAGAAAAGTGAAGCACTTGCTGCCGGCAGCTGTGCAATCATATCAATTTCTCCATTCTGAAGTGCCATATTTAACGCATCTACATCATCCATAATTTTCAGTTCAATATGATCAATTGCCGGTTCTCCGCCCCAATAATTGCTGTTTTTGTCCATCTTTACTTCTGTCATAGCTGTGAAAGCAGTCGCCACGTAAGGTCCTGTACATGATGCCCCAAGTTCAGGATCAATCTCACTTTCCGCGTCATAAACGCCAAACATAGGATCACAAAGATCATTCAAAATTGTAGGATTCGCTTCTGGTGTATGAATCGTCAATATCTGGCCGTCAGCCTCCATGGAATCAATTTTCAGTGTACTGGCCGCCCGGGTATTATTGCTATAGGTTCTTTCAAAACACTTCTTTACAGCTTCTGCAGTAACGGCATTACCATTGGAAAATGTGATGCCATCCTTCAATGTGAATACCCATGTTGTATCATCCGTATTCTCATAGCTGTCAACCAGCCATGGCTGAGGTGCCAGATTATCATCTAATCTGAACAAGTTCTCACTAATACCATAAATGGACATAATCCATCCATCCCAGTTGTTCGCAGGATCCAGACTCTCTGCGCCGAAAAATCCTGTTGTTGCACCGGCTTTCAGTGTTTTCTCACCATCACCTTCAGAAACAGCACTCTCAGCTGCTGTTTCTGACGCACTTGTCTCCACCGCCTTTGTTTCATTGCTCCCACCATTACTGCCGCAGGCCACAAGGCTAAACACCATTGCTGCTGTCACAGCAATCGTTAATAATTTCTTTTTCATTTGATTACTCCTTGTTCTTTTTTATATAAATTTAAAATGTTACCCTTTTATTACCCTTCATCAATCACATCACGAAGTGCATCTCCCAATAAATTGAATATAACAACTGTAACCAACAGCGCCAGCCCCGGAAATACAATACACCATGGCGCCTGTTGGATAAATGTTTTCGCCTCGCTCATGGTGGCTCCCCACTCCGCTGTTGGTCTGGACGGCCCCAGCCCAAGAAACGATAAACCGGCCATACTCAGTATAAAACTGCTGACATCCAGAGCAGCCGTCACAATAAGCGGTGAAACCATATTCGGCAGTATATATTTAAAAATAATTGCCGTCGGTCCTGCACCGCATATTTTTGCTGCCCTTATATACTCAGAATCTCTGATTGACAAAACCAGGCTTCGGGACAGTTTTGCATAAGTGATCCAATAAACAGCCCCCAGCGCCAGCACACTGTTTTTTAATCCTGTTCCCAGCATTCCGGCTACTGCAACTGCCAGAATAAAATTCGGAAAAGCCTGAAAAACCAATGTAATCTTCATTAATATCCGATCCACAATACCACCGGCATATGCTGCTGTAACACCAACTGCCGTTCCGATAATAAATACAGCAATAACGGCAAGAACAGCCGCATAAAGGGATGTCGCTGCGCCATAAAGAATTCTGCAGGCAACACACCTTCCCAGATTATCTGTCCCAAAAATATACTCTCTGCAGGGTGCCTGAAAAGCCTGACGCACATTGGTACGAAATGGTTCATGAATCAAATGCCCCCGCACGATCCATGCACCCAGCAAAAGGCCTGCACAAAGTACCATCAGAATTATCAGTCTGAACTTGATCATTTTTTTCTTTTTCATTTCTGTCTCCTCCTGCCTGTCCTCGGATCCAGCAAAGGATACAGAAATTCAATCAGATAATTGATACTCAGATAAATAACTGCCATCCAGACAACATAACTCTGTATCACCGGATAGTCTCTGGCTGTAATCGCATCTACTGCCAATTTGCCGACTCCCGGCCATGAAAAAATACTCTCCACAATTGTTGTACCACCAAGCATACTGCCAAAAGATATCCCGATCAAAGTCACTAATGGGCCTCTGCAATTACGCAGTACGTGTCCAAATAAAATCTGCCGTTCAGACATACCTCTTGCCCTGAGGCCATCTATATAGGATCCCTGCATTTCTTTTCTGATAATGGCTCGCACCTGACGTATATACCAGGCTGACAAGGTCAATGCCAACGTCAAAACCGGCATAACAAGTCCTTTCAGACTAAGACTTCCGATCACCGGAAATAATTTTATCTTTAAGGACAAAAAATACATCAGTAAAAGTGCCAGAAAAAAAGACGGAAGCGAAGCAAATAGATAAGTCACCATCTGGATCAGGCGATCTGCTTTGCCGCCTGCATACCACGCACACCAGGTACCTAAAGGAATAGAAAGCAGCATTGTAACCCCAAGTGCTGTCACTGTCAGAATAAGTGTTCCTGGAATCTTTGCTGTCATTTCACTTAATACTGGCCGATTGGACTTATAAGAAGTGCCCATATCACCCTTGCATAAGTCCATCAGCCAATCACCATACTGAACAATCATCGGTCGGTCAAGTCCCAGCTCATGCCGGGTGGACTGCAGCGCTTCCTCACTGGCTTTTACCCCCTGATTATTCAATAGTATCTGTGCCGGATCTCCCGGAGACAGATAAGACAGGAGAAACGATAAAAATGTAATGCCTATGATCAACAGACAAAAGCCTCCCGCCTTTTTTATCAAAAATTTCATAAATTTGCCAAAACCTTTCTCCTCTATCTATACCATCGCAGCCTGAAGTCTCAGCCGCTCTGTCTGCTGTACCGGTGCTTTAGTACACGCAACCATAAACATCGGTGTAGAACCATTATTCACTTTTTCAGCCTCACACCAGACACGCTGCCACACCTTTTCATCCAGCTGTATCTGTATACCATTTAATTGTTTAAGAATCTGACGATCCCATTCCGGACGCTGAATGTGGCTAAGCGGCACCTGACGTGCAATTGCCTCCATTGCTTCAATGTCCGTACACGTATAGTCATCATGCATTCCAAGACTGCTGACCTTATTGCGATCCGCCTCATATGCAGCTCTTTTCTCTTCATCAAATAAATGATGATACCAATTGGCATCAAAATTCAAAAGAACGCCGCCAGGCTTCAAAACACGCATCCATTCATAGTATGCCCTATCCGGATGTTCCAGATTCCATGTTACATTTCGACTGACAATCATATCAAATGTATTATCAGCGAACCGAAGCGCCTGTGCATCCATCTGATACCATTCGATTTTATCTGCCAGGATACCGGCATTGTTCTTTGCTTTTTTCAGCATTTCTTCTGTATAATCAATAGCTGTCACCTGATAGCCGGCTCTTGATAAGATAATTGAAAAAAAACCTGGTCCTGTTCCTATATCCAGAATTCTTATCCCTTTTCTTTCCACTTTTGGCATATGTTCTTCAATGACCGACAACCAGACCGGCCATTTTTCACCTGCCAGTTCTTCAAGATTCACCTGCGAATAGCCTTCTGCACGATTTGTCCAATACTTTTCAATATTCTTTAATAATTCATCCTTCTTCATCGACTTCTCCTTCAATTACGCCTCTACATAAAATTAAAGTATCTGTTCAGAGCTAACCTCCAAAATGCTACGCATTTTATACCTGCTTTTTGAAATTTTGCTTGGCTCTGAACAGTTACAAATTAAATAATGTTGTATTTACAAACGTAAAAAGCTCCTGTCCAAAAGGACAGGAGCTTCATACTCCACTATCATACACTGCCTGTGCATATATCTGTTAAAATAAATATACTGGTAACTGTTCAAAGCTAACCTCCAAAATGCTACGCATTTCGTCGGTGTGGCGTATCCGCCAAATAATTATTCATATGCGTACTTCATATACGCTAGTTCATATAAATATTTTACTGGAAATCACATGCTGTGTCAATACATTTATATCTTCTGGCTATACATCAAATGCATAAATCTATGCTATTTCGCTGTTTCTTCAGTCTGCTGAGTCTCTGTCCCGGATTCCAGAACCGTCTCCAATGCCTCCGCAGGCTCATCGCCTTTAACCGGCACCTCAATCTCAATAGAATCCAACATCTCTGACAGTTTCTTGCTGGCACTCTCAGCGACAACTTCTTTGCTGCTTTCAGCTGCTGTCTCTGTACCTTTGACTGTTTCTTCCGTCTCCCGAACACTCTCAGTCTCTGCAGTATCTTCACTCTCTTCGGTCGCTTCTGTCTCTTTGAAATTCTTGTTCTCTTCAAACCACTGGACTTCAAAGAGCAATGCATCACCATTGGCCAGTTCCACCAGATACTGATTATGATACTTAAGGTTCTTGCCGCCATCCACTTCTTCCGTTGTCGGCTGGCAAACTGCGCTGTAAGCCTTGACTCCGATAGTAGTCTGCTGTGCAGAATTGTTGAAAATCTGATCCATCACCGTCTGAATATCTTCATTCTTGATCTTCATGGCCGCGAAAAAAACCGGCTTTGAAGAAAATGTCTGTCCTCTCAGACCGATTTCATCATAATCTCCTGTGCGATTATATTCAAATACGGTGTCATCATAAATCACACTGTAACCCAGGCTGCTCTCAAACACTTTCTTGGTCTGTGTACTGCCTTCTGTGACTTTATCTGATTCCACACTTTCACGCACAGTTTCCGGATTTGTCTCCGTCTCCTGTGCAGTCTCTGTCAATTTCCCTGAATCGGATGATGTCTGCGTATCTGCATTGCCGGTATATGTCTTCTCACACCCTGTCAAAGCCAAGAGCATTACCAGCAGCATAAATAACATGATTCTGGTATGTCTTCTCATATACTCCTCCTAATATATCTTACAGACAAATGGAAAAGCCAACCCTCTGTCCTGTCTGTGTATCGAATATACAGCAGATTCCCGAAAACGTCAAGTCTTTAACAGGAATACGGGCATTATTTTAGAAGAAGTTTATACTTTGCCCTGTATCTAATAGTCACTGACGCTCTCTGACTCTGTCGTATCTGAGGATTCATCCTGCATGGAAAGCTTCACTCTGAGAATTCGGTAAATAGATTCATCCAGGCGATCCTCTGTGATATCTCCTTTCTTAACTGCCTTGAGTACGCCTTCGTAGGCTGCTTCCAAATCATCCGGTTCAAGCAGAAGATCAGCCCCGGCCTGAATAGCCTTCACCGCTGCATCCGCTGCACTGTAGTTCTTCACAATGGTCTTGTCGTTCAGATAATCTGTCATAACAATTCCCTTAAATCTAAGATCCTTGCGAAGGACCTCGCTGATCATCTTCTCAGACAACGAAGCCGGTGTATCATCACCTGTCACATTCAGCACAGAAATATGTCCCACCATAACAAAATCCAGTCCCTGTGCAATGGCATTGCTGTACGGCAGGAATTCCTTCTTCTTCAGCTCATCCAGTGAACTGTTGATCACCGGAAAACCGGACATGTTCGAAGATGCTGCACCGTATCCCGGGAAATACTTCATAGCCGCATTCACATCTTCCTCCTGGATACCTCTTATAACCTCCAGTGCCATATCGGAAACCGTCTGGGCATCAGTGCCAAATGTACGATCGCCGATGCCGGTACTGTTGCCGGATAAAACATCCGCAACCGGTGCCAGATCAAGATTCAATCCATATGCTGACATCAGACTGCCGATGGACTTGCCTGCTTCATAGGCATTGGTACTGTCATCCTTGCGCCCGATTTCAGACATGGACGTTGCACCGCTATGTACCGAATTTGCTGATGATGACGAATAGTCACTGTCGTCATCACTGTAGCTGTTCTCGTAGTATTCATCCAGATTGTCATTATTGCCGAGAACAGATGCGCTTCCGCCCTCTTCGGCTGCTGCCAGGAAAAGCGGAAGACCGGATATGTCTTCACTGTAAGACTGCAGATTATCTGTCATCGTACCAAACTGGCTTGAAGAATCAATATTATCCTTCTCAAACACAATACCGCCCACCGGATAATCCTGTAAAGCCTGATAGGTCATATCGCCCGCATACTGTACAGAATCCACACCGGTCAGTGTCTCCGGAGAAACAACAAATAACTGTGCCACCTTCTGCTCCAATGTCATCTTGTCAATGATAGCCTTGATTGCTTCACTGTCACCGCCGGAATTACTCTTAAATGCCTGCCATGAATCACCGCCGTCTGCACTGTAGCTGATGGTCGTCTCATTGGTACCGAGATTCTCATTGACCACTGAACATACATAGACGATCTCATTCTCACTGATCATCTCCAAATGATTGCTGCCATTTAAGTCAAACCATACATCCGCGGTACATTTATTCCATGTCTCACAGCCATCTTCTGTTTTATAGGCTTCATAGAATGCACTGTCCGTGCCTTCTCCCAGAGACTTCAGCAGATATCCATGCGCCTTATCATAAAAAATGACACTGATGTAGTTGTCACTGCCTTCTTCATAAAACGGATTGGTAAACTTGACCTTAAAATCTCTTCCTTCATAAGTAATGGTCTTCATCTGCTTATTCATGTGAAGCAGCTCACCATCATACACCCAGTCCGCATCACTGTCTTTGGATGCCTCCGCTGCCTTTGTATCTTCTTTATCAGACAGACTCTCTTTCTGATCCGATAGTGTCGATTTCGCCGTACTGCTGTCAGACCCATGCCCCTTGATCATGAAGACACTCAGTACAGCAATCAGAATAATCAAAATCGTTGTTGTCACTGCAACAAGCTTTTTCATTCTTTCTCCTCCTGTCATAATGTACATAGGAAAATAATACCATAATCATTACAGGAAAAACAGCTGAATTTTACAAAAAAGTATAAAATTCAGCTGTTTTTGAATACGATTTAAAGAATAAGCAAAAGGACATAAACCACTGCGCTGGCAGAAATGGCAACAGTAAACAGGCTGCCGCCCGCAAGTGCCACAATCACGCCGGCCACTACACCGGCTGCCGCTGCCGGAATACAGTCCACTGCAAAAAACACAGCCGGGAAAGTCATCGCTGCAAGCACCGCATATGGAATATAGGTCAGAAACGACCGTACAAAACGATTGGTGATCTTCTTCTTGAAAACGACCAGCGGCAGAACACGTACAAGATATGTCACCGCAAACATGATAAAAAGATAAATCCAGTAATTATGCTGCATGTTCGGCCTCCTCTTCTTCTGACACCGGATAAAGCAGTGCGCCTACCGCGGATGCTGCCACCGCACAGATAATAATTGAAAATCCGTCTGTAATGAATGAAAATACCGGCACAAAATGGATGATGCTGCTCAGCAGTACCGCCACACATACAACCACAAGAATCGGATGTTCCTTCCGCATAGCAGGAATAATAATCGCCAGGAACATGCCGTAAATCATAATGCCCAATGCGTTGCCGAGAGTTGTCGGCAAAATATTGCCGCAGATAGCCCCTACAAGGGTGCCGCCTGTCCATCCGATATACGGAAGAACGGCCAGACCAGTCATATACGCAGGTGTTACAGTCTTATTCCGGCTCATAGCCACCGCAAAAATCTCGTCCGTATTGCAGTGACCCAGGATCAGCTGCTGCCACCGTTTAAATGTCGGATCCAGCTTCTGTGACAAAGAAATACTCATCAGCGCATAGCGCATATTAATGACCAGTTCCGTCACCATCATTTCAACATAGGACCCCGATGCCGCTATAATCCCGATCCCCGCAAACTGTCCGGATGATGTCAGGTTCGTCAGCGAGATCAACACGGCTTCCCACCAGCTGATGCCCGAAGCAACCGCTGTCAGTCCAAATGAAAAAGAGACTGAGAAATAACCAATTGCAATCGCAATGCCATCTCTCAGTCCTCTCTTAAATGCCATCAAATTCATATCTGCAATCCTCTTTCCCAAAATTCCGTGATATCTTTACACCGTTTTGTAACAGAAAGCCCGGCCTGACAAAGTTAATAAAAATTAACTGTATTGAGGGAACGTCAGTCCGGGCGGTGAATAATTCATCACATATTATACTTATTTTAAACCATTTTCCAAAATTTGCATAATTCCAAAAAAATATAGCTTGCTATAGTCATCGGCTATAGCAAGCTCCTATTATTACGACAACAGCATCTGCCGTTATTCGATCAGATATTTTTTTAAAAATTCGAGGTATTTACGGCCGATCTCGCTCCGGACCGAATCTTTCATTGCGATCGCCCCGATATGGATCGTCTCATCCAACGCCAACGGCTTACAGATCAGATCCCCGCCGCCCAATTCTTCAATATAAATACCTGCACTCGGTGTATAGCCGTTCAGACCGAGAATCAGGTTAAAACATGTTGCCCTGTCCGTCACACGAATGGACTTCTTATGCTGAAATGTACTGAGGACCTCTTCCGCAAAATAAAAAGAATTGCTCTCGCCCTGTTCAAAATAAATATACGGATAAGGTTCCAGATCCTCCATCCGGATCAGATCCCGATCTGCCAGGGGATGTCTCGCTGAAATAAAAATGTAGGGCTTCGTTGTATACATCTCCGTAAAAGTCAGATTATACTCCTTCAAAGTCCGCATAATGACCTTCTTGTTGAAATCTGCCAGATACAGGATTCCCAACTCACTTCGACCATTTTTGACATCTTCTATAATGTCATATGTCTTCTTCTCCGAAAGTGCCAGATCATACTCATCCGGCCCATATTCCTGCACCAGATCAATAAATGCCCTGACCGCAAAGTTATAATGTTGGGCAGATATATGAAAATACTGCTTTTCCGGTTCCTTATTGAGGTACTTGTCCTCAAGCAGTACTACCTGTTCAATGACCTGCCTTGCATACCTGAGAAATTCTTCTCCTTTATTCGTCACACGGATGCCTTTATTATTGCGGATAAACAGCTGAATTCCCAAATCATTCTCCAGATCATGCATGGCATTGGTCAGGCTGGGCTGTGAAATATACAGCACCTTTGCCGCCTCATTAATGCTCCCTTTCTCGGCAATGGCAATGACATATTTTAACTGCTGTAGTGTCATTTTATTTCCTCATCCGTCTCTTCAGCTTTACCATCCACATAATATGCAGATGCCTTTTTAGAAACATAAATGGTTGTAATGAGGTCTGTCACACCGCTGAAAAGGAATCCGATGCCCACAAGACGCATCAGCCATGCCACGGTTGAAAACGGATTCAGTATGACAATTAAACCGATAAAAATATTCACCGCTGATGTCAGACCGATCCGCACCCATGTATCAAATCCCATTCGTTTCAGATCGAAAGCATGCTGCAGTTTCAGAATACCGCTGAGGACAACACCGATTCCCAGAACAACGGGCAAAACAGAAACCACAAGTTCCGATTTCACACAAATAAAAATACCGATGCAGACAATCACCAGTCCTTTGATCAGATCATTATTGCCCGCTGCCAGTTCCTTCCTTAGAAAATAACCGATCAGGAAAAACGCACCAATAATGATCACCAGAATACCAATCACATTGGCAATCGTGACCAGCGTCAGCTCCGGCATCAACAATAAAACAAGCCCGCAGATCAGCAGGGCCACTGCACCGCCAATCTCCTGTACTTTCCAATTCTTCAACATCTTTATCACTCCTAATATTTTGCTTTTATTCTTTGCGCGGATATTCATGCTGATAATCATCAAACATCTTTGACTTGCTTCGAAGCTCCAGGCCTCTGATGATCAGCTGTCTGATCAGATCATAAATAACCGCAAAAACAGGTACGCCAATGATCATGCCGACAAAACCGAATAAGCCGCCGAAAAGCAAAATGGAGAAAAGTACCCAGATACCGGATAATCCCGTACTGCTTCCAAGAATCTTCGGCCCGATGATATTGCCGTCCACCTGCTGCAAAATCACAATAAAAATAACAAACATCAGACAGGACATCGGACTGACCGTCAGCAAAATGATTGCCGATGGGATAGCGCCGATGTATGGTCCAAAAAACGGAATGATATTCGTCACACCGACAATGACACTGATGAGGATCGCATAATGCAGCCCCATGATCATCATTCCAATATAACAAATACCGCCGATAATAGCTGAATCCAACAACTTACCACCAATAAATCCCGAAAAGACTCTGTCCGCAAAACGTATCTCTTCGATAATCTTATCCGCCCAACGCTCCTTAAACAGACTGTACAACAACAGTTTGCCCTGCTTTTTGAATTTTCTGCGTCCATACAAAAGATAAATAGCCACCACCAGACCAATGAACAGATCCATAAAAATTCCTGCCACATTGATCATACTGTCAGATAAACCGGTGAGGATCATATTCATATACGGAAGAATACTCTCCTTTAACCATCCTGAAAGGGACTCTGTGCCTGCATCCGACAACTGCATAATATAATTCCGGATCACTTCATTGCCTTCAAACAGATGATCCACCATATGACTGATACTCTCGATCATCTCCGGCAGTGACCGTGCGATCCTCGCCACACTCAGTGCCAACTGCGGAAGCAGCATAGCCAGGACTGCATAGATGACCACCAGACCTGTCACAATACTTCCGATCACACTCACTGTACCGATCAGCTTCTGCCGCTTCGGATGCCAGTGTTTGTTCAAAAAACGCTCGTAGGTATTACACAGCGGCTTCAGAACATAGGCAATGCCTGCACCATATATAAACGGCATCAGTATATTCAATATCTTGCCGATCAGACTTCGCAGCGCATCCATTCTGAATAATATAAAGAAGAACAGAATACTCAATGCCGCTGTACAGAATACGGCCAGTATCATTGCCAGATATTTTTTAAATTCTTCTTTCAACAAATTACCTCTTCTTTCTTATAAATGCATCCATTGGATCTGACGGATCTCCACACCGCTGGATCTCGCATAAAGCAGCGCATCCTTCGTACCGCTTGGTCCTTTGCTGTCATCGTCATAGACAATGATCATCCGCTCACTGGCATCCACCATATAGCAGTCCCGCAAAATATAATCCGCTGCCTCATCCGCACCATCTGATACAACCGTCACACGATCCGCGGCTTCCTCAATGGCCCGAAGTCTCCGACCATAATCATTCTGCAAATGTTTGTTATAATCCGCAAAGGGCTTCGCAAGCTCCAAGTTAATCTCCGGATTCGTTTTCTTTTTCTCCAATACAATCTCAGCGGCCCATGTGTCAACACCGTCAGCGCCGCCGACAATAAAATAAAAGAATCCGTCCGCTACAGCCTTGTTGATTTCAGCTTCCAGGGCTGCTTTCAAATGTATACAGGCCGGATCAGACTCATTCTCTTTCCATGGAAAATAAAAAGGCCTGTGACCCGAAAAAGCACATCTTTTTGACATAACTAAAACCTCTCTTCATTGGTTCAGTATATATTACCCGAAGCAAATACGCAATACTAAAAAGTGAAAACTGTTCACCGCCACCCCTGGAAACGCAAAAAAGAGCCATCCGACGTTATATATAATCATCAGATGACCCTTCACTGGTGTTCTTCTGTACAGTACATTGGACTATACTCCTTTCTTCAGTTTCGGCTTAAAAAATTAAAATAAACTTTCTGGTGGTCCGTACCTCCTTCTTCACTTTTAGACACTTGGTATAAAGCTACTTAGAATTTTGGAATCAGTCCTTTCTACTCTCGTGAGTTATTTGTTAATTTCTTCTGTTGCTTTCTTTTTATGCTTTAATTATAGCATTATTTTTTTATTTGTCAATATATTTTCTGTAAATATTTTAATTTTCTGATATTTTTTAGATTATAGAAGTCGACGGCTCTGATGATTTCATCAGCCACAGTTATGATTTTTTTCAGTACCACCATGCTGATACCAAAAGGCACTTATTCAGACACCGGCAGCAAAATCTGCCAGCATCCGAGTAAGCGCCTTTATTCTAAAATCTTCTCCAACGTTCTTCTCTGTATTTGCCCTGCTCTTCTACCTGTCGCAGATACGCTAGCATAGACGGAATATCCTCATTCAGTGTTCCTTTCAGGATAACATAATTCGATGCATGATTGGACCTGAAAACCGTACCCTCGGAATCCACATTCTGAAGAAACAATTTCATCTCTTCCACCACATCCTCCGGATTGAGAAGTTCCAGCTCCCCGGAAACAATCTTCGAATAAACCGGTGCCTGTGGATCGATCATCAATGTCAGGAATCCAACATAATCCG
>NZ_JBBMEK010000079.1:0-12524 GCF_040096555.1 Coprococcus intestinihominis
CAGTCAGTAGTCTTATTGTACTCTGAGGTATTTTCAATTTTCAACATCCACGCTTTTTATTATACAGGAAGCTCCTTTACTACAACTTTCGATTTTACTTTGTAACTATGATTTTTCCTTCTGAATCCAGAAGAGGTGTAATAGCCGCTCCATATCCAGATTTCCAACAAAGATAGTTAACCCCAGTCTCCTTATCTACAAGGATTTGGCGAACTCCTTCATCCTTAAGCTGACTTCCGTCTCTAAATGTAACTTCAAATCTTTCTTCTTTCTTTGCCATGTTTATTTCTCCTTTTTTCAAGCGTTAAATTCAAAATTACCTTCGCTTTACTATTTCTAATAGTTTTCTCACATAATCATCTGCGTGGTTTATTGAAAATTCTCCATGATGCATATTAGGAAGAACTTGTATAAAACTATCCTGCAATTTTTCATGAATGATTTTAGCAGATTTTTTCATTGATTGCTTTTCTTTTTCTCCAACATAAATTTGAACGGTTGCTTCACACTCTCCAATGCCATCTTTTAGTGAATATACTGAGTTTTCCTGTAAAAAGGCAATCATATCACTCTTTCTAATAGCACAAGTATCTTTGTAATATTCATCAAACAAATTCGACTTTATTCGTAGTGATTTGAATTGCAATTTTGAAAACCACTTATACTTTATTAAGCCATAGCAACTTCCAAACGCCGGTTTAATCATAGAATATGTAAATTTTGAAGGTATCACAAGTACACTTTCCACTATTGCATACTTACATATATCTTTGCGTTGAGATAAAATTTCAAGCAAAATCTGCCCTCCAAGCGATAGTCCTCCCATCATTAAAACAGAACCGCCCAATTTGCTATTTACAAATTCTATAATATCCAAAGCATTATTCTCTATCGTTGTAAACTGCTTATCACATCCTGCATGACCATCTAATATAGGCAAAACCACATGATAATCTGTTTGAAGTCTTTCAGCAACCTCTTTGTAATTCCACCATGATAAACCGCCTCCGTGTAAGAGGATAATTACATCGCTGTTTTCTTTTCCATATTCTACATAATTCAACCTCTTTCACCTCGCTGTAAACTTCCGATTTCTATTTTCGTTTCCATAGCATAGTGTACTCTTTTTCACCAGTAGCTTCATCCAAGCCTTCACATTGAATAATGAACCCTTCTCTTTGGTAAAAAGAAATTGCTCTGGCATTCTTCTGGTATACATTTAATCGTAAGCTAACTTTTTTATCCTTAACATAATCTAATAAAAGCTTACCTATGCCACATGACTGCATTTCATCGGAGACAAAAATACCTTCTATATATTTATCATTTAGTCCTACAAATCCTTGTATCATTTTATCTGCTTCAAACACATAAACTTCGTATTGTGACATCATTTCTTTTACTAATTCATAATTACTTTTCCAGTATTGATTGGAAATAAAATAATGTGCTTTCAGATTTGTCTTTAACCATATGTCAGCAACTCTATCGATATCTCCGTTCAGCAACTTTCTAATCATAACAAATATTCTCCACAACTACATCCTTTATGCTTTTCTCTTTTATCCATTCTATCACAAGCTCACCATTAATCATCAATTTTTTGATATTTTTTCTTTTCCCCTACTGCAAAACAGCATCTGAGCGTTTCGTTATATAGAGTGGTATCTGCGAAATATTAAATTTCCGCTTGACATTAACCTATATTGGTGGTAAATGTATAGATGCAGTTAATCACCAATTTGGATTATTTGGAGGCGGACTCAAATGAGCTTGTATCGCACAATAATTCCCAAGTATACATTTATTCCATATGACTTTCCTACTTCTAGAGATGGAAAATATCATTGTCTGCTTGATGATGGGCAGATTTTGAGGTCTAGAAGGGAACAACTCGGTCTATCAGTTTATCAGGTTGCTGAAATGGCGGGTATACAATTCAGTCAATATCAGCGTCTCGAATCAGGGGAACGTTCCTTTTCCGGATGTTCTATGAAAATTGGACTCTCTGTGTGTGCCGTTCTTTTGCTTGACCCTTTTGAGTTCTTCGACGTCAATGTTAAACAGCCAAAACCGGATATCATGATGCCACATGAGGTTTTTGACGGACTCCAAGATGAAATGCCACGCCCCAAAAAAGTTGGTAGAAAGCCTATTAGGAGGGACATTATGACTGTATACTTTAATCACCCATCTTTTTCAATCATCATCCCCCGCGAAGTATTAGTGGCTCTCGGCAAGCCCGCATATATCCAAATGATGTGGAATCTTAACGAAAAACGGCTTCTGCTTCATGTTATAGATTCTGACGCAGAGCAAGCATTTGATATTCCACCTCATCTTTACGATAGTTGTACCGCTCTTGCTTTTCCTCGTGCTGCTATATTTTCAGAGCTAAAAGAAGGACTTGGGTGGGATACCGAGCTTTATGCAGCGGAATGTCGGATTGTCTATGATAAAACCAATGAACTTTTTATTCTCTGCGATTTAAACACCGCACAAAAATCCGAAAAAATAGTGGGACCTTTTGCTATTCCGACATGCATTGATGATGGCATGGATGATGACGAAATCTTAGATGAGGATGGTGAAGAAAATGAAGAGATATAAAGTGACAGTCCCGAATCGTCATAATCTCCCGCAGTCATTTGGTGTGAATGAATACGATGATCATATTAAACTGAGTGCCTATCTATCCAATAACATAAATAGTGTAGATATCCCTACGCAGATATCCGAGAAGCCGGTGACGGTAGTCGGAGCCGACTGTTTCTTCAATCATGGAGAAATCACAGAAATCAGTTTCCCGGATACTCTGACCAATATAGAGGCACAGGCTTTTGCTATGTGCAAGGGGATCAAGGAATTGATTCTTCCCGGCAGCATCAAAGAGATTGAAAGTTATGCATTTCGTGACTGTACGGGCCTGAAGAAGATTATTCTTCCTTCCAGTCTTAAAACATTGAAGCAAGGAACATTTGCGTTTACCTATTTACCGGATGATGTAAAGATTACTTTAAACGAGGGGCTCGAAACTATTCAATCCAAAGTTTTCTCCGGAGGAGGGGTTAATTTAGGCTTCACTGTAAAGTTGCCGTCTACTGTCAAACAGTTGGCTGACGACGCCTTTGATCCTGAAATTAGGGTAATCCGCATTAACTATGATAAGCACATTCCTCTACAACACTCTGTAAAAGCCGCACAGGTTATACGAGAAGCTATATCTGAGAGTGATCTGAATGACCACATTGATACAAGCATCGATTTGCTCCGTAGAATTAGGCAAAAGTATAACTTAGGTCTTTTGAATGATCACGAATGCGAAAAGCTTTTCTATGAGGAGTTTTACAAAGGCTTTTTCGGATATCTAAAAAGCAAAAGACTTAAAGCCAAAATATGCGATAACAATTGGAACCTGTTCATAAAAGATTACAACCTTTGGAGAGAAGGAAACACTACTCCATCCAACGCGAATGAGTCGTGGCTATTCTATGTTGATTCTGAGCCAGCCAGCCAGACAGACAAAACATGCTTTTTCAAATTGATGGAGTCTTATTCTGTTCCTCTTGCATACTTCAAGCCTATTTCCGATAACTGCGTTTTTCCAAGTCTTCACTACGATATGTATGGGACGTATATGGCAGGGACGGTCAAGTTTGAATTAATTGATGATAGTGGCCTGTACACATGTAATAATCCGATAGACAAGCAATTTGTTTTAACCGATAAGACCGGCCTGAAAGCGTATATAGCTGTAAATAGACCTGCTAAAAAAGATGAACTACATAATCTTATGGCTACTGCGTTTGTCGGAACCGGTACGATTGATGGATATACAAGTTCTCGAGCCCGTGAGATTTACATCTCCATTAAGGAACAACAAACAGTATGGTTTTGGTTTTCTGTTGGGAGCGATGATCTTGATGTCCTCCATCACTTTCCACTTTGGGATTCCTACAACGCTTTTGAAACAGAGCGGCAGGAGAAAATACATGAGCACATTCTTAATCTAATGTATCGAATCGATAATGAAAGCCATGAATGAAACGGAGGACGAAGAATGTACAGATTTGACTACTCTTTGGACGATTATCTCCGTGTAACCGATAATTGCGCCAATCACGTTAAAATGCTCCTCCAGACCCGCTATGATGAACTGGAGCATATTCGTGAAGCTATCAATGATCGTTATCCATTCGAAGATCTGCTTCTGAAACAAGCCGAAGTGGATGATGAAAAATTTCTAATTCACAGACTTTTGGAATATTTGGATTCATGCGTTCTTGAGCGAAGGGAATTCCGAAGGGAAATGTTTTCAGATGCCGCAGGAAGTGCAACTGGTACAACAGATGATAGCGGATCAAGAGAGCCAGTCTGAAAGCCACTTTTCTTTGTCCTCATCTGTTAAGTGGCTTGAAAAATTGCACGTATTTCTCGATTCTCCATAATCATTTATCATGGGCTCTTGATAAATGTTTCGACCAGCAATTACCTCCCACAGAGTAAGCAACACTTCTTTCTTGCATCTTCCTCCCAGATTTCGAATGCGAGAAAGTGGGCCAAACTCCAATATATCACGAACTGTGTGTATTCCAGCACGTTTCAAGCAATTTGTGCTACGAACGCTCATGTCCAGTTCCTCCACAGTCATACTCATTACGTTTTGATCGACCTCAAAAATAACCCCTTCAATGCTATCTCTAAACTCCATAATCTGACACGCCATTTCCTGCTGCCTTGACTTTACAATATCACGGAAATTCGGGCAATACTTGTTTAGCCAGGCTTCGGACTCTTCCTGCGTTTCACATTGTTCAAAATCATCCAGGGATTCTCCTCCTATCAAATTGCTTTTTTTAATTCCTGCCTGCGGACGGACCACTCTTCAAGGAATGCTGGTATCACTAGGTGAGAGCGTTCTTCCATAATCTTTTGAGGATTGTTCAGAAGATTCAGGATTTCTGAAGAGGTCAGCGCGCGCACATCCATGTAGGGCTTTACAAGTCGTTCGATGCTGCTCTGTTCAATGTAAGCTGCAACAGCTTCGCCATCTTTCTGCATCTTCGGCTTATCAATCGTTAAAGTGAACGGAGCTGTTTGTCGCCCATCTACGCTCAATGTAGTTATGGCATTGAAAGCATCAAGTCTCGCCAAATTCACTTTCATATTTGGATCGTCAAAACGAACTGCTGCCGTAAGTGCATCTCTGGGAGAAAGACGAAAAGCGCTGAAGTTCGCAGAATTTGCCTCCAGAGCATCACGAATTTCAGCCGTCAGTTGACCCGTATGCTGATGACATAGCACCATAGCCAACCCGAACTTTCTAGACTCCGCCAGCATTCTTGGCATAGGATTCGTTTGGAACAAAGCAGCCTCATCTACCACCACAAAGTGCGTTTTGGCCCGCTCATGCCGAGCCATGGCAGCATTCCATAGCTTCATAAGTAGAAGCGTTCCAACAATCCGAGCTGCGTGAGTACCGATATTGGGAGATGCCAAATCAATCAGCGTTACCGTATCGGTATCGATTGAATTCGTGAAGTCTAAGGCATTTGCCCCAGCCCCTAAAGTCTTACGTAGCTGCTCTACAGAGATAAGCCTTTGAAACTTGCACAAATACCAATTGAGCGTTGCCTGAAAATCATTGCTTTTGTCTGTGCCATATTCCTGCTTAATAGTCTCCACAAGCTCAGGGTAGCGGTTGGCGATTGCTTTACTTACTTTCAACATATTATCCTGGCTCTGGGAAATAACTGCAATGCTCTCCAAAGAAGCTCTTCTGCCGAGGAAGGCAATTGACGCCTTAGCAAATGTTGAGAACCACCGTTCCCAGCGTGGTCCGACGAAACATTCTCCCGGAGGGTTGAAAATATCTCCGAAGAGCTCGCATAGATCGCTAATATTCCGTTCTTCCTTGGACGGATCATCACTGTCCCAAATATTCAATGGTACCGGATGCTCTGCGTCACCGATTCGGACAACTCGCACACGTTCAGCATACTGCTTTGGAATCATTCTGAGAAGCAAGTCAATAGTACTTCCGTGCGGATCAAAAAACGTCAGACCATGACCCTTTTCGATTGCACTCAGAATGAGCTTCGTAAGGAGTGTGGATTTGCCCGTTCCAGTTTGCCCAACGATCTGATAATGGCGTTTTATATCTGTTTCACCGATGGTAATCCTCCTACAAATACCTGCAGTATCGACTGCTTTGCCAATTTCGACTGCGCCATGGCTCTTAGTGTTCCGATGGCTTGCAGGTATCTTCTTTACGGGTTCTTCACAAACCTGAAGACCAATAGTTGTTTCATGGATTTCAGGTTCCATCATTAGAATTCTGGCTGCATAGTCGGGTAAGACCTGGGCCTCAAATAAAGGATTTCTCCAAATTTCTTCAGCTTTCTGGGTTTCAATATCACCGACATATCTACACTTGGCCCCTTGAACTGCCTCCTCCAATACTGTCTTTAAGCGAATAGAAGGAGAAGTAGGAAGAAGGAGGAGGACTCGCATTTTTACCGGTCTCCCTAGGTAGTCCCTAACTGAAATACCATTCACATCATAACTATGCAGCGTGTTCTTGCGGCAGAAAGTCTGTTCCTCGTCTGTAGCCGGACCTAAGACAACTCGCATGACGGCTCCAGTATCTCGCAGCACGCTGACGAGCTCAGCAAATATTCCGGAGTAATGTGTTGGCCATTTAGAAATGCTATCATCTTTAGTGGTAGGGGTTCCACAGTTAAAGCCAATAATCGCTCTTGTCTGTCCTGTCTCTGTTATAGGAAGATAGACCTCATATAGCTGTGTTAGACTGGAGACAGAGGTTTTCAAGACTCTCTTGACAGTTTTTCCGGTCTTTTCAGCACACCATCTTAGTTCTTTCTCCGTAAATTCTTCTGAACCAAAGAGACTAAGAATCGCAAGACCCTTTGTTGGAATCTCAATCTGCCAGCCAACGAAGCTTTCTTCATTCATGACAGATGCACACTTCACCATTCGGGAAGACATTCTCTCAGAAAGCAGCTTCTTTCCTTCACTCTTTATAAGGCTCTCCAAACGGACAGCGACTGCTGTGTTGTTGGGATAGTAATTACTCTTCATCTGTAGCACCTCCTTAGCAGGCTTCACGTTCTAACATATAATCATTGATAACGGACACGAGATGTTTAGTCACTTCATAAAGTCCAGAGAATCCCGTTCTACCAACATGGAAGCAGCCAAGGGAGGCCGGAGTCCAGCGACGAACATCATCTATTGCTACTCCGTCTTTAAGGAGATCATATAGCAACCCGTTATGTCTATGATATATGAGATATTCACGCTGGCCGGAGAAATCGAGATAGATATTGAATCCGTCTCTGTTTCCATTGTTAACTGCGCACACTCTAATGTTTCTGTTATTTTTCTTCATTTACTGATACCTCCACATCACAGGACTTCGTTTTTCTCCTATTGCATTAAACGTAGCCTGCTAATGTTTATCGTATTTGAAATATCATTTTTGCACGTGATGGCGGCGCCCCGATTGTCTTCAGCCGCAATCGGTCGCTGTTGCCGAACTCTACGCCCCGGCAACCGGGCGATGACCACAATATGAAATTGTCAAGGTGCAGGTGGAAAACAAAAAAAGCCGATGCTCTGATAAACAACCAAATGGGTAGACTTTCCCTCCGGGAAATCATTTAGTCACTTATCAGAGCATCGACTCTAAACATTTTTAATTTGTGACGAAATTATATCATAGGCTGGTGCTTTTGTCAACAGGTGAATTTAAAATTATAAGCCATTTATGATAATATCCTAGTATACCACATATGAAAATGTCCCAGATGTGGTAAAATATCCTCCATACGACTTATAACGAACAGGAGGAGATCAATATCAGAAAGGTAATACTCACAATGGATGAACAGATAAAATACGAAGTAATCAAATCTCTGGCAGATCACCCGGATGGCAATAAAGGGCGCAAACCAGCAACGACTATCCCTGATGAGACACGCAGGTCCATCGTTGATCTCTACCGCACCAAATATTATGATGCAATCTTCCGCCATTTCTCCGAGTTACTGGAAAAGCATGAACAGATCACGATATCCCCCTCTTCTGTTGCCAATATTCTGGAAAGCGAATACATTCTTTCCCCAAAGGTAACAAAAGCCAAGAAAAAGCGGATCAAAAAAGAGCTGGAAAACAAAAAGAAAGCTGCCAAAAACCAAAAGGAAGCGGATACCATACAAGCCAATCTGATCGCCGTCGAAGATGCTCAGGCATGGAATGCGGGTTCATGCTGTCAATATTTTAATCATCACCGAGTAAGATTCCCAAAGTAAAACAGCCCCGGATTTACGGGGCTAATGTTTCACTTATTTTAGGACATTTTCAAAAATGCTTGACATGCCAAAAGAGCTCATTATCTGAGCTCTTTAACAACGCTATTTCGCTTTGACTTATTACATTTTGGACATCCCTGCCCATTGTTTCTATACCGTCTAGTATATATACCGGTACATGCTTTTCAACTGCGGCATCTGTTACTCCGGCTTTCAGTTCCGGCATCAGCTCTCCACAACAAATTACAGGTACACCTTTGTCTTTACCTTTTCAATAATGTTTCCACAATGCTTACATACATAATATTTTACTTCCTTGTCTATTCTCCCTCAATAATTCTCTGCGCGTACTTCAAAATAACTCTGCGGATGATTGCATACCGGGCATACCTCTGGAGCCTTTGTTCCGACTACAATATGTCCGCAGTTACGGCATTCCCATACCTTAACTTCGCTCTTTTCAAATACCTGTGAAGTTTCGATATTCTTAAGAAGTGCACGATATCTTTCCTCATGGTGCTTCTCAATCTCACCTACTGCCCTGAATTTTGCTGCAAGCTCAGGGAATCCTTCTTCCTCAGCTGTTTTAGCAAAGCCATCATACATATCTGTCCACTCATAATTTTCACCTTCTGCCGCTGCCGCCAGGTTTTCCTTTGTATCACCAATTCCTGCTAATTCCTTGAACCACATCTTTGCATGTTCTTTCTCATTATCTGCAGTCTTTAAAAACAATGCTGACATCTGCTCGTAACCTTCCTTTTTCGCTACAGAAGCAAAATAGGTATACTTATTTCTTGCCTGTGATTCCCCTGCAAATGCCTCCTGTAAATTCTTCTCTGTCTGTGTTCCTGCATATTTGTTTGCTGCCATCTCTTTTACCTCCGTTTTCTTTACTACTTTTTCAAAATCTGATGCCGGGTGCTTGCACAAAGGACATATAAAGTCATCTGGTAATTCCTCGCCTACATATTCATATCCGCAAATTCTGCAACGCCATATTGTCTGACTGTCCTTTGTTTTTCCAACCTCCTGTGGCTTAGGCTTAATATTATTCTGATAATAATCATATGTTACTGAAGGAACATTGCTTAAAACTTCCATATCGGTTATCTCACCGATAAACATCGTATGTGAACCCAAGTCCTCTGTTTTAGTAACTGTCACAGAAATGTATGCATTTGTACCTTCTGTAATATAATAAATACCATTTGTGCCCCTGGCACACTGCTCAAATGCTTCAAACTTATTGGTATCTCTTCCTGATTGGAAGCCAAAATGTTTGAACAATTCAAATTGTGCCTTCTGACTTAAGACTGATACAGTAAATTTTCCGGTTCTTTGAATCATATCATGCGTATAATTTGCCTTATTTACACAGATACTTAACTGGTTTGGTTCCGAAGCTGCCTGAATGGCTGTATTAATGATGCATCCGTTATCTTTTTCTGCTTCTTTAGCGGTCAATATAAACAGTCCATAACTCAACTTATACATTGCTTTCCTATCCATGCTGTTCCTCCTTTACCTTCTCCCTGCATTTCGGGCAAATGACTTTAAATGAAATATCATAATCCACAAATTCAATTCCATGAGTGTTATGAATTCTTTCCAGCAAATCCGGTATTTGATCCATATCCACATCAAAAATTTCACCGCACTTTATACATCTTACATGGTAATGATTTTTCAATATAAAATCAAATCGGTTCGGTCCATCCGGAACTTCAATCTTTTTAATGCACCTTCCTCTACCAATATATCAAGATTTCTATATACAGTTCCTTTTCCAATTGTTGGATATGCTTCTTTTATAAATTCATACACTTCATTTGCCGTAACGTGTCTTCTCATTTCGTATACGGCATTTCTTACAAGATCTTTTTGAATGGTATTTCTCCTACTTGTCATTCGTCCTCCTTATTAGGATTAGTTCTTAATAAGAATTATATACCACTCTTATCCTGTTGTCAATAAAAATAGTAATAATTATCATTATTATAAAAACTGTCAAACTGAGCATCTTTTACCTGAATAACTATTTTATTTTGCGTTCAAATACATATTCTGAATCTGAAGATAAATCAGACCTAAACGAATATCCGAGTCTGTCAAATTTCTGAATCTCCACCGGATTTTCAATATTATTTTCCGCTATGAATCTGACCATTTCACCACGAGCCATCTTGGCATAGGTACCTTTTGTTACCAATTTATCTCCGAATAACTCACAAAATACAATCGTAATATATCTGTCCTGTGGTGTCAGATACTTTTCTATACCTTTTGAGTATTCTTTTGATGCAAGATTAATGATAATCCTACTGTCATCGATTACTGAGCGGTATAACAATTCTCCCCAGTACTCATACAGATTTTTTGCATCTCCAATTCCAACCTTTGCCTGCATTTCAAGACGATAAGGAGTCACACCATCCATTGGTTTTAAAATGCCATAAAACGCAGACAAGATTCTTAAATGATTTTGCAAATACTCAAACTGCTGGATTTCAAACACAGATGGTGCCATATATTGAAATGCAATCCCTTCATATGCTAAAACAGCCGGAGTAAGCCTGTTATAAAGATCCATATTTTCCAATCTGTTAAAGTTCTGCTCTGCAATCTTGTCATTACATTTCCAGATAGCTTTCAGTTCTTCTTTTGATTTGCTTTTCATCCAGTTTAATACTTCTGCTGTCTTATCAATATAGACAGGCAGTTCAACCGGTGCTAAGTTATCGGTATCTACAATCATCTTTTTTGCAGGTGATAAAATAATCTTCATTATGCCAATTCCTTAAGCATATTTTCAGGATCATCTGCCGCCTTGACTTTATCATTTGCCTTTATAATTATTCCCTGCTCATCAATAAGATATGTAGTTCTTACTACACCCATAGATACTTTTCCATAATTTTTCTTTTCTTTCCAGACATCATATGCTTCAATAACTTTACGCTCCGGATCTGCTAATAGCGTAAATGCCAGTCCGTATTTTTCTTCAAATCTCTTGTGAGACGCTACAGAGTCCTTGCTTACTCCGAGAATAACAGCTCCCTTCTCAGTAAACTGTGGATAACGCTCAGAAAAGCCACATGCCTGCTTCGTACATCCTGGTGTGTTATCCTTTGGATAAAAATATAAGATCACTTTTTTTCCTGCATAATCGCTTAATTTATGCACTTCTCCGTTCTGATCCGGCAATTCAAAATCCGGTGCTTTTATTCCTAACTCTAACATTTACTATTCCTCCGCTTTTGTATTTTCCACCTGTTTTCTTGTTCTTTTATTGCCTGAAATCATTTTATGACCAGAATAGACTGCCATAATCATGCATATCAGAGAGCCAAATGCAAAGTATTTGTGTGCTGCTTTTAGCCCCTTATATCCTGTATAAAAAGTTCCAATCATTGTGATTAAAGCTACTACTGACCAATATTTATGTGCTTTCATGTAATTTCTCCGTTTTTCAGTGTATTCAATTCTAATTATACGCTACCACATTCCTATGTCAATTTGATAATGGAATCTTCCTATAAAATTTTTCAGAATATCAAGGTTAAAACTATGTATTGTTATCATTGAATTTTTCTTTGAAAAAATCTGACAAAAAGCTTTCTTTCAAGAGATTACTATTTAATCTCTTTTCCATCTATATATAGTTGAAATTTATCAGGATTATTAACAACATCATAGTCCTTTCCATATTCTATAGGTCTGATATTGTCAATATTGGTTGACACATTTATCTCAAAGATATCACTGCCTATGCAGCCAGTCCCAGAGATTGGTAGTATCTCTGGCGCTTGATCATCGGAGGAAGCCCACCGTTAGCAGAGCAGATCCTCCTGTTATTCCAGTAACTGATGAAATATCTCCAAATGAGAACCTTCAGTTCCTCTGTGGTCATAGTTTCCGTATTGTAGCGGTCATAGAGAAGCTCGCTTTTCATTCTGGCCCACATGCTTTCGCATCGGGCATTATCGTGACACCTGCCACCAGCACTGTTCATGCTTTGAATAATACCGTATTTTGCCAGAGCCTTACGATAGGTTTCACTGGTATATTGTGTTCCTCTGTCAGAGTGTACAATAGCCCCTCGCAGATCAGGATATGCCAGATAGGCATTATCCAGGGTATGCTCGCACAAAGTTGCTTTCATGTTGCTTTCCATTGCCAGACCAAGGA
>NZ_JBBMEK010000080.1:0-12404 GCF_040096555.1 Coprococcus intestinihominis
ACTTCGTGTCGATCGCCTCCACCTGCTGTTTCATGGTAGCAGCTGATTTTGCAACTTCGGTCTTGATGTTGTTGTAACTCTCGTTTTCTTCATGTATCTTTTCCATGCAGGAAATAAAGGCACTTCGTACTTCTTCCCCGTATTCAGCGTTTCTCAGCTGTTCAACCTCTTGAGAGATATCTGCCATTTAGTCCACCTCCTCGATTTCAGTCTCCTCTTCAATGCACTGTTTCTCTTCCGTGGTCTGTGGTTCTGGATCCGGATCCGGTTCTGCACTGGGAGCTTCTCCAGGATCCTCCGGATCGACCGGATTTTCAAAAGCCTGGATCAGGTCAGCTTTCTCTTTTTCAAAAGTCTCTTGCATCTCTTTAGTCTGGGCTTCGTAATACTCCTTTAGTTCTTCCTCATACCTTGCGGTATCGTCTGCCAACTCATTTCCGGCATTAGTTCGGATCTCAGCCAGGATCCCACTTAGGATTCCTTCTGCCATAAAAATAGGCAGCCCGTAAGCCGCCATTGTATTTCCAATCTGCCTTGTCAGAGCTTGTTTTGCATCTGCATAAATCACACTAAACGGTCTGGTTGGTTTCTTTCTCTCTTCCATCTTTTTCTACCTCCTGCTCTCTTTTGATGGTTCCTACAGCTACACTGTTTTTTGCTGTTTTTTTAGGTTCTTCACCTTTCGGAAAAATAAGTTCCATGCTCTCACCTCCTAATTCCAGTAGCCGACAATAATTCCGTTGTATACTCTCAAATGAGAATACGTCCATCTATTGCCATTGTTTGTTATCTCGCACACAATCGGTATCGCTCCGCTAAAAGCCGTATATCCTCCTGCTGATATGCTTCCAATTTTGAAATTTTTTAATGTATACCAGTTTCCAATCAAATTGCATCCCAGATTCACTCCGTATTCATCGTAAATACTGTTTGCACGGCTAAAACACAACATAGTAGTGTAGGAAGTAGCTGAGGAACTTGCTTTTTGAGCAAATGCCATATACTTTCCTTGTGGTTCCAAATCGAACACTAATCCCTTATGAGCATTGTTCCCTGCCCACTGGTTTGTGCCGATCGCTCCGACATAATACCCATCTCTGTAAAAGTGATTACCCGTTTCATCGAATACAGCACGTTTCTTAGAGTTCTCTACTCCGTAATTGTAAATAGCAATTTCTCCTGGGTTGATCTGCACGTATTTTGAGTTTTTATTGAAAGCTATAATCACGTTGTTGTAATACTGTGTGATGTAAGATCCCATTTCTCCTTTGCTTACCTTTGAGGTAATAGCTGTGGCGTTTTGCTTGATCGACGAAGAAAGTTTTTCTTCTCCGGCGGTAGCTCTTGACACCTCGGATTCGATAGAATCTTTCAGCACTTGAAGCTGGCTTTCCGAATATCCTGAGATATACCCCAGGATCTCAATATCCGTGATATAAACTTTTGTTCCGGAAGTATAGTTGTAAACATAGAAGTACCAAGAATTGGCAGTTACATTATTGAACTCTAGCTCAAAAGTTTTATACGTTTCTGTTACGCTTCCGGCATCTGTGTACTTATTGGTTCCGGCAAAATAGATCCGGATCCGTGATGTCTGACCTTCTCCGCACTTTGCCTTGAATCTCACTGTAAATGGGCCTGCTTTTGGAACTTTTACAATTTGTCTCAGGTAATAGCTGGATGTCTGTGTCTCTCGATCCAACAACGCCCAGTTCTTCGATCCATCCTGAACTTTCGTGATGTAGGTTGTATTTGATCTGTACCAGTTTTTGAAAGCGTCCTCAGAATCAGAAAAACTGCCGTTCTGGCAGTAATCGTGTTGAACATTGGTATATACTTCTTTGACCGATGCAGCTACTTTCCCAACTTCGACCTCCAGTTTGGCGTCTATGTCATCCAGAAGCTCTTGCATATCCCTGAGACAGCGAATGTCTGTTATGTACAGTACAGATCCGGAATATCCGTATACTGTCACTGCCACAGATTTTGACGCCCTGGTAATCAGTACTTCCTTGCTAAAAGCATTAAATTCATCCGGATTATATCCACTCAGGTACGAGGTGGCTTTGTTCTCCGAAAATCCATACTGGATGTAGGAAGGGCGGTACTTCGATCCTTCCGGATATGCTGCTTCAACAGCAATCTTATATTTTCCAGCTTCCAGGATCCCTAGATTTTGTGTCAGTGTTACTGATCCGGATCCGGTAAATGTCAGCTTAAATGCTTTTGTATTCCGGAACTCTGATTTTTCAACCTTGCAGTTTCCGGTTGCTCCAGATAACGTAAATTTGCCGATATCAAGCGTTTCCTGCTCTCCTCCGGCAATGTAGTTCTTTCTGGCAACTGTTTCTTTCACACTTCTTACGGACAGTGCAATTTTGTTCTCCATGTTGGTTATGGAGTTCTCTATCTCCTCACGGGCTACTCTTACGGATTTGTCTGCATGATCTTTCGCAGCCGTTTCACTTTCAAAAATCTTCTTCTCTACGGAAGTTCGGTAGCCTGCATCTATGGATTCTGCCACGATGCTGTTTGCCATAACCATCTTTCCGTTGATCTTACCATCCATCGTGAGTGCTACTCCGTCAGCCGGACCGTCATATCCATTACTGTAGTGAGCAAGTCCGCCCAGCCCCCATCTCCAGAGGTTCTTTGCGTTGGCTACTCCTGGAGTATCTGAGACAATGAACTCATTTTTTGTGTGGATCGCATTACCATTCTGGTTCATGTCGTTTAATAGGTTCGTAGCGTCCCGTAACGCCTCCTGGAGGATTTCTCCTTTGCTCGGTATAGAATTTATAGTCTTTTCTATTTCCTCGGCTGTATGGCTATTTGAGGATGTGTAAGTGTTGCTCTGTTTTTCCGTGCCTAATGTAATGGTATTCTTAGCAAAATTGCTAATATATACTTTCAGGCTTGACAATGGCAATTTTGAATCAAGCCCATGTGGAGGAGAAACACAACGAATCAGATCTCCGACCTCGAACTCCTGGATATCATCATCCGTCAGATTCAGATCAATAGCTTTCAATTCAAGAACCATATTCTCAAACTGTACGCTTTTCAGATATTCCCGTCCTTTTTTCATCAGGTTTGATGCTACTTTTACATCATCCCACGTAACGGTCTTGTAGATCCTTCCGTAAGCTGCTACTGCACTGTCATCAGAGACGTAATCAACGCCCCCGTTCACTTCTTTGATTGTCAGTCTCTCTTCCAGACCTTCAATGCTGGATTCCTCCAATTTCGCCCCCAGAGGGATAACACACGTTACTAGGTCGGAAGCGTCCATGTTTTTAGAATAATCAAGCAAATTCTTTCCGAACCTGATCTCCTGGCTGTTCTGGGTATAAAATTCATCATCGTTCAGATAATCCAGGTAGCGGATGCCATCCTCTTTCCGGATTACAAGATGCCCTCCCAGTCTGTCTACCAGCTTATCTTTTAGGGTTTCCCTGGTAGTCTCCCAGTTAGCGTACCGGTATAGAGAATCGTTCGGATCCGTAACTGATACACGTCCCAGTGTGAATTGCTTTCTCTCCTCAACTTGGGAATTGTGATTGTCAATTACTGTTTTCAGGTAATTCTTGACCGAAATATTGTGATACACTGTCGGCCTCTGAATGCTGTCACAAAAATAGGCAAGTTCTCCTTCGACGAATACTTTCTTAACACCCTTGGAATCTTCGTCATCATAGAGAACTCGCCCAGCAAATTTTTCTACTCCATCTTTGTAGAAAACAATGTCAGTAGTGAGCTTTTTCACGTACTGGTAATACGGGTGTGTCGGGTAGACTGAAAACTCAGCCTGCCCGTTCACATTATCTCCCTTCTGGTAGTAGGGATCCCCGACTATTAGTGCCTTAACCCGTGGGTTATGGATCATGTATTCTTTCCCATCCACAAAAGCCTTAATTGTATACATTTACAACATACCTCCTCTGTGAACGATTGTTATTTTTCCTTTACCCTGGAAGTACAGCTTATTCTCTCCCTCGTAAAGTTCAATGTCATACATGATATTTTCTCCAGCGTATATATCATACGTTCCGTTTCTGTATTTTACTTTCATTGAGGCGTTTGAAATAATTTTCAGCGTATCGTTATACGGATATCCGTCCAGGATTATCTCTTTCCAGGATGTCGGACTGTTGATGTCAATGTCTGAAGTATTCCGGATCACTCCATCTATAAAGCTGAACGTGTCCCATTTCCACGGTTCATTGGAAGATGTGACATCCAGCTTATAAGGATCGCACGTACATTCAATACTGATTTCCGCAAGTTCCTCATTGGTTTTCTTAGTGTCAATATGACACCGTCCGGTATAATAATAGCCGGAATCGACATCCAAGATGATCCGCCTTTCCTTCCCCTCGATCGCTCTCGCAATTCTGCTGATTAGTCCAGTCCAGCGGATGTAGCTGCAATCTCTGGCATCAAATGTAAATTTCAGTGTTCGCATTTCATACACTACGCCACCATTCTGAGCTTCTGTCAGATCCAGGGATCCATTCATGCCATTTACGCTAACGTATACAGTCTTTGCTTTCGGAACTCCGATAGACACGCTTTTCAGCTTCAATCCCCAGTCATTATATGAATGGGCGCCATCGAAAGACACGCCCGTTACTTTTACTGGCATTCATTAACCCCCTCTCTTTTTATGGGTGTCTATTCTACCCATGTCTTTATCTACGATAGGTGTTGTGGCGTGACCTATCTCCTTTTCGTCCAGGTCAACGTGTACATGCGTCTCCCCTTCGATTACAACCTCAGTTTTGCTTTCAACAAATGATTGTCCGTTTTCCTGTTCAACTTTGTATGTCTGGCTTGTGTTCTTGTCCAGCGTGATCTTTCCGGTTTCGACATTTACTGCCGCCTGCATCCGATCCGCAAGAGCTTCCATTTCTTTATCTGTCTGTTTCTCCAGATCCGGCATGGAATCTTCGATACCAACACCAACGCCAGGTGGGATCCATCGTCCAACTTCTTTTGCGAATACTCTTGATGGAGAATGTATTCCGAGAGCGCCTTTTACTCCGTCAACAATTCCAGAGAAGAAGCTCCTAACCTGACTTCTGAACCATCCAGCCGCATTGCAGATTCCGTTCCATACACCTGTTACGATATTTCGTCCGACCGACATCATCTGTGACGGTAAGTTTCTTACTCCGTTCAGGACAGCATTTACCAGCTTATTAGCCGCTTCACGTCCCTTGGACATCAGATCCGATCCCCAGGAAACTACTTTTGATGCTGTATTGCACAGCCATGTCCAGATCTTACCTGGAAGCTGAGAGAAAAAGTTCACGATTGTAGCGATCGTGTTGCTTGCAGCTGTTCTGGCATTGCTCAGCATATTAGATCCCCATGTAATGAGGTTCTGGAGCGTGTTATGGAGCCATTGCTGTACCTTTCCTGGTAATTCGGAGAAGAATGTCACAACTGTATCAATTACGTTCTGTGCCGCTTCTCGTGCTTTCTGGAGCATGTTGCTTCCCCAGGTAACAAAATTGTTATAGGTATTCGTGAGCCATGTCCAGATCTTGCCTGGCAATTCACTGAAAAATGTAACAATGTTATCAATGATGATCGGAACATTCGTTTTTACCCAGTTGACCGCATTTATACCAAATTCAATCAGCTTCCCGATGACAAATCCCAGGGCGTAGCCGATCTTGTATGGAAGATCTGTAAAAAATTGCACGATCGCATCAATCGCAGCGCTTACCACTTGTGATGCAGATTCCAGTAAATTAGATCCCCACTCCTGGATCCCCGAAATAACCTGAGATAGGAACTCAGAAATACGTCCAGGTAAAGCCTCAAACCAGGCAACCACGGCATCTACAATTTCACCGATTTTTGATGGGATTTGCTGAATAAATTCAACGATCTGATCCCAATGTTCCTTTATCACGATAACCAGATTTGCAACCGCAAATACAATTCCTGCAATCGCAGCCGCTACCAGTGCAGGTGCTCCCAGGATTACTGCTCCAACCGCAGCCAGGGCAATTCCAACTCCCATCAGGATATCTTTTATTATGCTGAATCCGTTCTTGAACATGTCAATGAAATTTGTGACCGCAAGTATCGCACCAGCTATGATAGATTCTACCCCGGCAATGACTGTTCCGAAGGTAGCAAAAAACTCTCCGATCGTAGAGACCGCAGAGCCGATAAATGATCCGATCTTTGTCATCACGGATCCTGCTGTTGTAGCAAGTCCGCTGAGTTTTGTTCCAAAGGCAGCCAGTTTAGGGAACTCTAATGCAATTACTTCTCCCAGGGTTCCTGCTCCGCCCTTCCAGAGGGCAAACCCTTCAACCGCTTTTCCTACTACTCCGACAATTCCGGAAACTCCACCCTTGAACGTTTTCAGGATAGAGAAAAGACTGCTTACTGATCCTACAACATCTTTAGCAACTTTCAGTGCCGCAATAGACGCTGCAATGGTTCCGATCGCTTTTCCGATCGCTTCCATGGTAGCCGGATCTTGGCTGTCGATCACGGAGAAAATATCTCCAATCAGATCTACGACACCTTGTACAATTTCCCCGGCAGTATCTAAAAATCCCTGGAAGAATCCATCCAGCAAAGCAGAAACACCAGGAAACTCTTCACTCAGCCCCTGGCAGAATCCGGCAACAAAATCTTTTGCCGCCTGGATAATCAATGGCAAGTTTGTTTGAACAGCCTCGCCAATTTTACTTATCATTTCACCGAAGGACTGTCCCATTTCTTCTGAATGGTCTGTCATCGCCTGGAGAAATTCCGTAAACAGATAAATTCCAGCCGACCACATGTCCCCGGCAACATCCGTGATCGCACGTACCAGTTCCGCAACCATCGTTGCTCCGGCAGCTGCAAATTCGCTCTTGTGATCTACGATTCCCTGGATAAAGGAACCTACGAGGTTTTCAGCAGTTCCGATCAGTTTCGGTGCCGCTTGTGCAACCTCGGTTACGATCTGAGCCATAACTTCCCCGGCTTTTGTCACCAGGGAATCGAGTCCACCGTCATTGAATGCCTCTTGCAGTCCCTGGACCATCGTCTGGGCTTCTTTGACAATATCTTTTAATGGTGTCTGCATCTCCTCGTACAAGGAAATAGCAAGACCTTCTAAACCTGATTTCAGGATCGTAATTTGTCCACTCAGGTTGTCGTTCATGGTTTCCGCCATATCAGCGGCAGCACCATCGCAGTTTGCGATAGAATCCGATAGCTTGTTAAAATCATCATCGGAAGCATTTACGATTGCGAGCAATCCAGACATTGCTTCCTGTCCGCCTAAAGCGGCAGCCATTTGAGCTTTCTGATCTTGTGTCAGTCCGGAGAAACCTTTTCTCAGATCCACCATGATCTCATTCAGAGATTTCATAGATCCGTCACTCTTTGTCAGAGATATTCCAAGGGCATCCATAGCTCCCTGGACTTCCTTAGTCGGTTTCGCCATTCTGGTAAAGATGCTTCGCAGAGAAGTACCTGCCTGGCTCGCCTTAATTCCGGAGTTAGCCATCAGCCCGATTGCTGTAGCACAATCCTCCGCAGAGAACCCAAGAGCTCCGGCAACTGGTGCAACATACTTAAATGTCTCTCCCATCATGCCTACGTTGGTGTTGGCATTGGATGATGCTTTTGCCAGGATATCTGCAAAATGCGTAGAATCCGATGCGGATAGCCCAAAAGCCGTCAAAGCATCGGTAACAATATCACTGGTTGTTGCCAGATCCTCTCCGGAAGCAGCCGCCAGGTTCATAATACCTTCAATACCGTCTAGCATGTCGGCAGTTTTCCATCCAGCCATCGCCATGTAAGAAAAGGCATCCGCCGATTCAGAAGCACTAAATTTCGTTTTAGCACCCATCTCTTTTGCTTTATCCGTCAGGCTTTTCAATTCATCCCCGGTAGCTCCGGATATTGCTGCCACATTGGACATAGACGATTCAAAGTTTGCTCCGGTTTTGATCGCCGCAGTTCCGATCCCCACTACAGCTGTTGCCGCTCCTCCGATGATCGCAGTTGTAGCTTTTAATGCAGTGGAAGCACAGGAACCAATTTTACTGATACCGTCCTGGAATCCAGAAGAATCTATGGAGGTATCAAATTTTAGTGTGCCATCATAGCCCAATGTTTTCACCTCACTTTAAGGGCAAACAATGGATTATCGGCTCATAATGGCACTACTTAATCTGTTGTCCGTATTTAATTTTCACTTCAAAAACATTAGAGCACTTTCGCCCTTTACAAGCTACTTGCACTCCCTTACACTCTGCCTCCTCAGTAAAGAAAAGAGGCATCCGATACCCACATGCAGGACAAACCACCTGGGTATACTTCTTTCTGTCTATTTTCAAACTATGCAGCCACCTCCTTATACCAATCCGGTAAGATCTCCGCCATGTAGCAGAGCTTCTGTCAGGAGCTCATTTGCCTCTCTTTCGGCATCCGGGATAGGAAGGGCGTGTACAGTCTGCATTTTCTTGTAGAACTCTCTCTGTTCCTTAGACATCGTGGAGGTTATGTTGATACTTCTATACCCCATGATCTTTACAAACTCCGTGTCCTCTCCCAGTGCCTTAAATAAAGCCCTGAACTTCCACCAGTGAAGATCCTCCACATCTTGTAAATCAATACCGTATTGCTCCAGGAAAGCCGCATAGATATAGTCATCGTCATATTCAAACGAGTATACTTGCTTTGATCCGCTTCCTCCGGATCCTGAGCGATCATTCTCGGTTTCTCTGCCGCATCTGTAAAACCAGATCATTTTTTCGACCGCTTCTGTCATGTTCTGTGGAATCTCCGGGTAATAAAGTTTTAACCCCTGAATAAGTTTCTGACGTTTTCCCACCTCATCGTCCTGCATGAGTAATTCAAACAGAATAGAAATGCGGAAATCGGAATTGATCCGATACTCCGCACCGTCTATTTCTACTGTTTCAGGAAGCACGTCCAGAATGATGTTAGCCATTGTTTACGGCATTAAAATTGTTTCTGTTCTGGTGCTTGTTTTTGCCACCTTTTCTCTGTTCAGCTCTTCTCTGCTGTCTGTTCTGTACTCTTCCAGATCCGTATTTTGCCGAAAGATCATCCATAAAGGCTTTCGCCTCTCCAGACAATGCAGTTACCTGGGCGAATCCCTCCATACGGATTCCCAGGTTATTGTTCTTGTGGAACACCTTCTCGGCTGTTCCGGCTCCAAACAGTTCATCGAAGTATTCATTTACGCAGGCACACTGATATCTCATTCCATCAGCCGTTGATAAGCCTTCATACGCATTAGGATCCTGGATCTTTTTCACGATCCCCTTGTTCAGATCCTCAAATTTTTCTACTACGTCTGCATCCATAAGATCAAGCTCAAGATCTACTCCGTTAATGGTAACTTTACTCATTTTTCTTTACCTCCTGAATTAAAAATCAGCAGCTCCCTACTCGGCAGCCGCTGTGAATGTTTTTGTCTCAGTATTAAATGTACCAAGGATCGGATCCCCAACTGCATTCAGGTTTCCTTTGACAACCTGCTTATTCTCTCCGGAATAATCAGATACCTCGCATGAAACGAGGAATTTTCTTGCTTCAAACTCATTTGTTCCGGTTCCTTTGTTCCAAAGTTCAACTCTTACATATTCAAACTCTGCATCGGATCCGGTATAATGATTTCTTCCAACCATGTAAAGAGCGTCAACAGCTTTCTCCTCCTGGATGTGATCAGCTTCAAAAGGAAAGCTGGTTTCATATCCGGTCACGGAAGAAGAAGAACTCTTCTCGTTGACGTATTTCACAGATTCCGTCTGTGCTCCTGGGCTTTCGTCCAGGGTAGTAAATCCGGTTCCCATGAGTGCATACTCCGCTTTTTCAGTAGTTCCTACATTCAGGTAATCGGCAATCATGTGACGCATTACTGCTGTTCGTTTTGACATTCTTGTGCTACCTCCTTCTGGTAAATCAATCTTAATTGTATCTGGTATCTGGCGTTTCTCATGGATCCATCATGCATGTACCCATTGGAAAGCACCTCTATCTTCTCCGCATAGCAATTTTCCGGAAGATTCGGAAAGACCTCTTTGCGGTTCTGATCTTCGATCCAGTTTGCGAATTTCTCATAAAATGCGCTGTTCTGGATATTCTGGATCCGATCCATAGAGTAATACTCTCTACTTCCAAAATTGAATTGATACTGTCTCACTTCATCTCCGTTGATGTACCGTTTAATCACGGGATCAAAGATTCCGGTTTCGATCGTGTACTCCACAGCCTGATCCCCCAAGGCATCCACACGGAATACCCCATCTTGCAAAAGAGGGCATGCCGTAATATGTTCGACAATGCCCTCCAGGATTGAATCAGCCATGCTATCCTCCTATTTTCCTTGCACCTTCCAGGATCTCAGCTTTCTCAGCCACCTTCATTCGTTCAAACCACTTAGCTCCTCTATTCGGATCATAAGTTCTAGTTTCGGAAGTGTCCCAGTATTGTTTTCTGGCGTATGGTGCAATATACTCCACAATTCCGCTTCCTACTGTGGTTCCCAGTTTTCCGGATTTCTCCAACGTTCCAGTTTGAAAAGGTACTCTGGGACTGCATCTCCGCAGCACCTCAGAATCAACGAATTTCTGCATCCGGGTAAACTTCTGGTTCGTTTTTGGAACAAATGAAGGATCCCACTTTAGTTCTGCTTTTCCGTTCTTTCCCTGGATGATAACGCCTTTCGGTGTCGTGATCTCCTTAAAAGCCACTAAGCACCACCTACCCTCCAGTGTTTTACGGCATCGGATCCCCTCCGGGTGTTGTCTGCATACTCAGTAACATGAACGATATCACGGTCATACTTAAAAAGATCCAGGAAGTCCCGGATCCGTGACGATGTGATAACTCCACTGCTGAAATCAAAATCATCAAACTTCCATTCTTCATTGTAGAAAATGGTTCCGGTAATGATGTAACAGCCTTTCTGTAACGTCCAATGTTTCTTAGCCTCTTCATCGTCTAGGAGCTTGTATTTGTCCTCTGAGATGTATGTCCGTGAATCCTGCACTCTGGCATTTACTGGGATCCTGATCCTAAAATGCAGATTCTCTTCACGTTCTGAGGCTGATCCTCCGGAAGATCTCGCATCCACGAATGATACCTCCGAAATGTTGGTAGGGATAAAAACCTCCCTCCGGGTTTCTTTGTTCAGACGAAGGTTAAAAATAGTGATGTCCTGGTTTGTAATCATACTTTCTTGACCTCCCTCTGTACGTTAAGCCAGTGCCGGACAGATAGATCTTCATGTCAGCGATCACTTCCTGACGCATATCTGATTCTTTCCCGGCATCGGCGTATGATACTGAATATCCATCGTTGCTCTCAGACTTCAATTCCTGGTTCCGGAGTTTTTGGTATGTGGAGTATTTCTCAACTGCACAGCATATCGCATCTTTCACGCAGTCAGGGATAACCTCCAGGCTCCTGATCCGTCCGAAGGTTATTGTATCTATCAGAGCCGTAGCCCATTTCAGATTCTGCTCAAAAGTGGTTTTGCTTGTCTCTGTACCTCTGTAGTCTTTGGAATAGTAATCATAGTCAACGTATGGCGTCCGTATAGCCTCGTCAGACATTTTTAATACACCTCCCGTAGATTTTCCCGTCTAAACAGGAAAGATCCTCTGAGGCTTATTTCTCAGCCTTAGAGGATGCCTTTGTGGATTTCTTTGATGCCGGAGCTGGTTCCGGATCCGGAGTTGTTGCCTGTTCTGCACCTGCAGAAGTGAGCTGAGCTTTCAGATCCTCGATCTCTTTCTCGGCCTCAGCGTTTTTCTTCTCCAGATCCTCGATCTTCTTATCTGCTTTTTCTGCATACTCGGAAGCCTCTTCCAGTTTTGCTTTCAGATCCTCGATCTCTTTCTCGGCCTCAGCCAGTTTTTCGCTCGGTTCTACGTGTTCATGGAGCACGTTACCGTCCATATCAGTGATCGTATACCCCAGAGCGATATATGTTTTCTTCTTTTCGTCCGGGATCTTGACCACTCTGTTTGCTTTTCTTGCTTTTAACATTGATTCTCCTTTCTACGGGAAAAGGAGCCTATTGGCTCCTCCCGTAACGTCCATCTTATGAATGTTTTGTGATGTTGAATGCGATCGCATCAACTTTGTTCGGAAGCAAGAATACGTCCTCGAAGGATTCCTCGAAGTATTCCCACTTACCCTCAGATCCGGCAGACGGTGGATCCAGCTGTGCGAATTCATAGTTTGTAGGTGTGATAACTGCCAGCGGATGAACCAGGCACATGTTGATCTGATCTGCCTGAGTATCAACTTCCCAGCCCTCTGTGAAGTCATATGCAGTTTTCATCATATCGGACGGTACGCTGTCCGGAATCTCCACTTCATCAATGGATGTGATCGCTCTC
>NZ_JBBMEK010000081.1:0-12265 GCF_040096555.1 Coprococcus intestinihominis
TGGTTTTGACTGCACGCTGTGATGGGCAGAAGTGTAAAAGAATGAATCCTGTGTTTGGATATGTTTTTTCAAGAAAATGTAGAGAATATGAGAAATTGATATTGACGAAATGATGTTTATATATTAAAATAATGATAACGATTACTATTTATAAATATTTATTGATGAGTATAGAAACAGAGGAGATTAGTATGCCGGGATTGAAGTACAGCAGACAGAGAGAGTCTATTATTAATTGCCTGAAAGGGCGGAAGGACCACCCGACAGCAGATATGATTTACGCGTCGGTGCGGGAAGAGTATCCGAAGATCAGTCTTGGGACGGTTTACAGAAACCTTTCTTTATTAGTGGATCAGGGAGAGATTCTCCGCTTTTCATGCGGGGAAGGACAGGATCATTATGATGCAGATACATCACAGCATTATCATTTTGTATGCAAGAAATGCAGGGCTGTTTCAGATTTGCATATGTCACCGTTGGAACATATCGATGTGCTTGCGAAGGATGGTTTTGACGGTGAGATAGATGGTCATTTCGTTCTGTTTTATGGCACCTGCGGGAAATGCAAGGAAAATGAAAAAAATAGTTGACAAGGCGGGAAAAGTGGTGTAATATACAGATAACAGTAATGATTTCTGTTTTGAAAGAAACATATTAATCGCAACCGTTCCGTTTAATGGGGAAGCAGTCAGCGGGCATATAGCTGAAGGCAGTTAGTATGGATCGGAATGGTTACAGGATATTATAAAGTATGAAAAGGAGATTATAATTATGAAGAAATGGGTTTGTACAGTATGCGGTTATGTTTATGAAGGTGAGAATCCACCAGAATTTTGTCCAGTCTGTAAGCAGCCTGCCAGCAAGTTCAAAGAACAGTCCGCAGATAAGACATGGGCTGCAGAACATGTTGTAGGTGTTGCACAGGGCGCTCCGGAAGATATCATGAGTGATTTAAGAGCGAACTTTGAAGGTGAATGTTCAGAAGTTGGTATGTATCTGGCAATGGCTCGTGTGGCTCACAGAGAAGGTTATCCGGAAATCGGTTTATACTGGGAGAAGGCAGCTTATGAGGAAGCTGAACATGCAGCTAAGTTTGCAGAACTCCTTGGCGAAGTTGTTACAGACAGCACAAAGAAGAACCTTGAGATGAGAGTAGATGCTGAACACGGCGCAACAGAAGGTAAATTTGACCTTGCTAAACGTGCGAAAGCTCTGAACCTGGATGCAATCCATGATACAGTGCATGAGATGGCCCGCGACGAGGCTAGACACGGCAAGGCATTCGAAGGTCTGCTGAAGAGATACTTCGGCTAATCACAAAGCCACATAGAACAAGGATTTTTATGAGAGGGAATCACGAAAGTGATTCCCTCTTTTCAGTTTCGTCGATCTTGATCCTTCCCTTTTTACAAGTCGTAGTCTTGGATTTCAATCGATGGGCAGCGGATTAATGGAACGCAGATATAATAGCCTGTCCTCGTTTAATCATGCTGGATAACTTTGCCTGATTGAGTGGTTTGCGTTTGTAAAGGACATAATCATAAAGATCCTGTCTGTATTGGTGTACTTCTCGGAGCAATGAATTTGTAGCAGAACCATGAAACGGCTCACTGAAGATATCTTCAAGGTTTAAAACGATGCGCTCTCTTGACTTTATTTCTTTCATAGCCCAGTCTTTACGATATTCCGTTGTCATTAAATCAAGGTACATATTGAGCAGATTGATTTGGGCTTTTCCAAGGCTCTGAGGCTCTGCCTGAGCTGTCTTTTTAAGTTCTAAACTTGAATCACCGTAGAAAATTGCATCTTTATTGTCAAACCAAAGCCTCCAATTGAAATCATAGGTTTGACTATTCCAACATTGTTCCACAAGTTTGTACATTTCTTGTTGGAAATATTTTTTTGACCTTTCCTTTTCGGCTTTTTCATTTGTTTCTTTTGCGTGATTATACAGACAAATACCTACGATTACAACAATAACGCCGTATAGATATCCTCCACTCAGGAAACCAAGGATACCGATGATAGAAATGATGATGCCGACAGCTTCTGTTTCGAGACAAAATAAAACAACATTTACAAGGATTATAAAGAGGAGGGCTAATCCGATAATAGTTAATAACATTGATGTATCAATTCCTTTCTTTTCTGTTTATTTGATTTTTGATGAGTTGTGAAAAACAATTTGTTTTCTATGCTGCGATTGTATCATTTGAGTTAGAATTGGGTGGTCCCAGGTGGAAAAAACAGTGATTTGGAACTTGTAGGCGGCCGTGATAATCGCTATAATAATGAAAGAAATAAACGGGCGTTTCACAGTGCGGCCGTGTCAAAGGAGTCAATCAATGATAATTACAATACTACTTGCAGGGCTGCTTCTTATACTTGCTGCAGGCATCAGGTGTGGCTTTGCGCTGGATGATTTAATACGGATGGCAGTCAATGGCATAAAAAAGGCTGTGAATATTCTGATTGTGCTGGCTATTGTTGGTATTATGACAGCGATGTGGCGGGCAGATGGTACAATCGCTTATATCGTATCATCCGCAGCGGGATTATTTAAGCCATCTATTCTGATCGTGACCATTTTTTTGATGAATTGTCTTGTTTCTTTTATGACAGGGACTTCATTTGGAACAGCTGCAACGATGGGCGTGATCAGTATGACGATTGCCGGTACAGCAGGTGTTAATCCGGTAATTAGCGGTGGCGCGGTGATTTCAGGCTGTTTTTTTGGTGACAGATGTTCACCGCTTTCAAGCAGCGCAATTCTCGTGGCCTCTGTGACAGAGACAAATCTGTTTGATAATATCCGAAATATGTTAAGGACGGCAGCAGTTCCTTTTGTCCTGACGTGTCTCATTTATGGGGCGATTGGACTTGGTGGTGCCAATCAGGTTGATGCCACTTCCGTATCGGATGTTTTTGCAAAAGAGTTTCAGCTGAATAGATGGATGATTCTGCCTGCTATCATAGTGCTTGGACTTTCGATGCTGCGTGTCGATGTGAAGCAGTCGATGACGCTCAGTATTGTATGTGCAGTCATCCTTTGTGTTGTGTTTCAACACAGATCAGCAGCGGAAATTATCCGGATCATGCTGACAGGATACAGGGCCGGGGATCCGGTGGCTGCGCAGATGATCAATGGCGGTGGCCTGCTATCGATGAAGAAGGTTTTGATGATTGTCTGTATGACATCTACTTATTCCGGGATTTTCAGTGGCACCGGAATGCTGGATGGCATAACGGAATATGTAAAAACAATCTCTCAAAAGACGGGAAGATTTTTATGTATCGTGCTGCTTTCTGTTGTTACAAGTATGGTCGGCTACAATCAGACAATCGCGATCATGATGACAGAGCAGCTGGGCTGTGTTTTGTATAAAGAACAAGAAAATTCGCAGAGAGCAGTTGATCTGGAAGATTCTGCCGTTTTGATTTCGGCACTTATTCCGTGGTCCATTGCGGGAGCCGTGCCGGCAGCTACGATTGGTGCACCTGTATATTGTCTTGCAGCGGCATGCTATCTGTATTTAATTCCGATTTGTCGACTGGTTAGAAAAAAGAATATCTTTCCGGGATGCAACAATTAAGAATAATATAAGAAATAAGTCAGTCAATCGTCCTTGACAGAAGATGCAAAAAAAATTACAATATCTATTATACATGGAATTTGCTCCCAATTCCGCTGAAAATAAGGATGGGAGCCTTTTTATCATAATTGGAGTATAAATTCCGCCTGTGGTAAACGCTCCGCATGGATGCGCAGCGATTTTTAATGGATATTTAGTTTGATTATTGAGTTTTGTCTGCACATGCAGACAGATAGATTTAGGAGGAGACGACAACATGCCGATTAAAATACAGGATGATTTGCCGGCAAAGTCCGTGTTGGAGGATGAGCACATTTTCGTGATGACGGAGACGAGAGCTTTGTCTCAGGATATCCGTCCTTTGAAGATTGTGATTCTGAATCTGATGCCGACGAAGATTGAGACAGAGACACAGATTCTGAGACGCCTTTCTAATACGCCGCTGCAGATTGAGATTACGCTTTTGCAGACAGCGACCCATGAGTCGAAGAATGTATCTGAAGAGCATATGATTGCTTTTTATCAGGAATTTGACCAGATTAAGGATGAGAATTATGATGGTATGATCATTACCGGTGCGCCGGTGGAGATGATGCCATATGAAGAAGTGGAATACTGGGATGAGTTATGCGAGATTATGGAGTGGAGTAAGACACATGTGCATTCTACCTTCCATATTTGCTGGGGTGCCCAGGCGGGGCTTTATTATCATTACGGTATTCCGAAGTATATTCTGGACAAGAAGATTTCCGGCGTATTTTCCCATAAAGTGCTGAATAAGAAGTCCAGACTGTTCAGAGGTTTTGATGATACATTTTATGCGCCGCATTCCCGTCATACGGAAGTGAGAGCCGAGGATATCGAGAAGGTGCCGGAACTGAGAATTATGGCGGCTTCCGAGGAGGCCGGTGTTTATGTTGTGGGCAGTGCGGATGATTCCCAGTTCTTTATCATGGGCCATTCAGAGTACGATGTGGATACATTGGCGAAAGAATATTTCAGGGATGCAGAGAAGGGAATGAATCCGGAAGTGCCGAAGCATTATTTCCCGGATGATGACCCGACGAAGCAGCCGGAGATGAAGTGGAGTGCCCACGGACAGTGGATTTATTCTAACTGGATGAATTATTTTGTTTACCAGACAACACCATATGAATTGAAGAATGGTGTTTTTGTACCTGTAGAATGATCAATACAGTAACCTTGTGAAATGAGTGACAGGTAAGTGTACAACGGCAGATATGATGCATGATGTACCATATAAAAAGGATGATTTTATGACGGAAGATTATAAGGGATTATCTGGGAGTGAAGTCAGCCAGAGAGTTGAAGCGGGAAAGGTCAATACCACCACCAACAGTATATCCCGAACGAAGAAAGAGATTTTTCGGGCGCATTTATGTACGTTCTTTAACTTTCTGAATGTTTTTCTCGGTGCACTTGTTCTGATGACAGGACAGATTAAGAATCTGACTTTTATGTTTACGATTATTGCCAATTCAGTCATTGGTATTATTCAGGAGTTAAAGGTCAAGAGTCTTGTGGATAAGCTGTCTGTGATTACAGCCTCGAAAGCGACGGTTATCAGGGATGGCACGAAGAAGCAGATACCGCTGGATGAGATTGTTGTGGATGATGTGATGGTGCTGGAAAGCGGTGATCAGATTGGTGCGGACTGTGTGGTTCTGGAAGCCCAGGGCATTGAAGTCAATGAATCCATGATTACCGGTGAATCTGTGGCTGTGAAGAAGCATGAAGGCGATGAGATGTTGTCGGGAAGCTTTCTTGTGGCCGGAAGCGGTGTGGCAAGGGTTATTCATGTGGGCAGTGAGAATTATGCTACGATTCTGGCAGCCAAAGCCAAAGACAAAAAGCGTGCCACATCGGAAATGCAGGATTCCATCGGCAGGATTATCAAGATTGTCGGTTTCCTGATTGTACCGGTTGGTATATTGCTTTTCCTTTCTCAGAGAGCCATTGAGGGAACCACCACATCCGATGCCATTGTCAACACCGTTGCCGGTGTTATCGGTATGATTCCGGAAGGACTGGTACTTCTGACCAGTGTTTCATTTATTTTGGGTGTTGGCCGTCTGGCAAGAAAGCAGGCATTGGTGCAGGAGATGGAAGCTATTGAAGCACTGGCCCGTGTGAATGTGCTCTGCCTGGATAAAACCGGTACCATCACCACCGGTGATTTGGAAGTGGTGGAAGTTGTGCCTTGCGGGACTATGTCGGATGAGAAGATCAGAGAGGTCATGAATGAAATCACATTTGCATTCAATGATGTCAATCCGACCCAGCAGGCTTTGATGAATTATTTTGAAAAGACGCAGAAATGGCAGACAACGGATCTGATTCCGTTTTCCTCTGCGAGAAAATATCGTGCCATTGCCTTTGGCGAGCACGGAGCTTATGTGCTGGGTGCGCCGGAATTCATCATGAAGAATGATGAAGAATTGCTGAAGAAGAGCGAAACCTATGCTTTGCAGGGCTATCGTGTACTTTTGCTGGCGGAGACGAATCAGATTTCAAGTGCCGATGGTACGGTGGGAACACCAAAACCGGCAGCGCTGATTGTTATTTCCGACTGTGTCAGAGAAGAAGCACCGTCCACATTTGCTTATTTTGAAGCACAGCATGTGGCGATTAAGGTTATTTCCGGTGATAATCCGGCGACAGTTTCACAGATTGCCCAGAAGGCCGGTCTGAAGGATGGCGACAAATATATTGATGCTTCCACCTTGCCGGAGAGCTTTGATGAGCTGAAAAATGTTGTCAAGAACTATACGGTTTTCGGCCGTGTAACACCGGAGCAGAAGCAGCGTCTGATCAAGGCTTATCAGGCCAATAAATCGGTTGTCGGCATGGTGGGCGATGGTGTCAACGATGTTCTGGCTTTAAAGGATGCTGACTGTGGTATCGCCATGGCGGCGGGCAGTGATGCAGCGAAACAGGTGGCCCATATCGTGCTGCTGGATTCAGATTTTGTTCATTTGAAGGAAATCGTCAGCGAAGGCCGTATGATTATCTCCAACATCGAGAGAGTGAGCTCTCTGTATCTGACAAAGACCATTTATTCATTACTGTTGAATGTGATTTTTATATTATTGGGACGTTCCTATCCGTTTGTGCCGATTCATCTGACACTGATCAGTACGGTGGCCATCGGCATTCCAAGTTTTATTCTGGCATTAGAACAGACCGAGACTGTGACCCAGAGCGGCTTCCTAAAGCATGTGCTTCGAGTCGCACTGCCTGGAGCTTTGACCATGGTGCTGAATATGCTGCTGATTCAGGGAATTTCTATTGTACTTGGGTTTGACAGCGGCATGACTGCGACGTATAATTTGATTGTGGCAGGCATGGTCAGCCTGATGGTACTGATGCGGGTATGTAACCCGATGAATAAGATCCGAAGTATTTTGTGCAACACGATGATTGTGATTTTTGTGGCTTGTGTCATTTTATTCCCGGAACTGTTCAGCATCAACAGTGTATTCAGCTGGAGAATGATCTTTATTGCACCGCTTGTTATTTTTACTTATTACAGTATGAAGTATCTGTCGGCAATTGTTCATTTTCTGTTAAGAAAACATATTTAGAATCAGGAGGCCGTCGCCACCTGTCGAAGTCTTTCGACAGTGGCGGCGGTTTTTATTTTTTTCTGAAATTCGAGCATTAAAGATATCGCTGAGTGATTGAGTCATCGGCGTTGGGGAGGTATTTGTATGGATATAAAAACTTTTGCAAAGGAACATTTTGAGGAATACAAAGCGTTGATCTGTCAGTTGACAGCAATTCCGGCGCCGTCCCATCATGAGGAAAGGAGAGCGGCGTTTATCTGTGAGTATCTGCATCAGTTGGGATATGGCCAGGCGTTTATTGATGATGCGAAGAATGTGATCTGTGAGGTAAAAGGCAGTGATTTGGAGGCACCGGTGCATATTTTTATGGCGCATACGGATACGGTTTTCCCTGATGAGACAGAGATTTCGGTTGTTGTGGAAGACGGCTGTATCAAGGCACCGGGAGTTGGGGATGATACCACCAATGTGTGTGCGATTCTGATGACTTTGAAATATTTATCTGAGAAAAAGATTGTGCCAAAACAAACCATGGTTTTTGCCTTGAATTCCTGTGAGGAGGGACTTGGCAATTTGAAGGGATGCAGAGCCCTTGTGAAACAGTATACAGGAAGAATCGGGCAGTTGGTTTCTTACGATTGCGGATACAATGCGGGAACCATCTGGGCTGTCGGTTCGAGACGTTATGAGATTCGTATTCGGACTACCGGTGGACATTCCTATGCAGATTTTGGAGCGACCAATGCGATTGCGGTGGCTGCGGATATGATTCATGATTTTTATGAGATAGACACCAATACGATGCCGGGAAAAACAACGTACAATGTAGGATTGTTCGAAGGCGGTACATCAGTGAATACCATTGCTCAGGATGTGAAGATTCTCTATGAATATCGTTCAGACAGAATGATGGGACTGGAGCTGATGGAAAGAGAAATGTCAGCGATTATTGATAAATATACAGATCGTGAAGATGCCAGAGTAGATATTGAGATGATCGGGGACAGGCCTTCTATGGGGCAGGTAGACAAAAAGAAAATGACGGAGCTGCAGAAGCGGGCAGAAGGGATTATTTTCAGAAATACCGGTGTGATGCCGATGTTCGGAAGCGGATCCACAGACTGCAATATTCCATTGTCTATGGGCATACCGGCCCTCTGTTTCGGCGTCTATCTGGGCGGCGGACAGCATACAAGAGAAGAATATGTCCGAATCGATTCACTGGAAACAGGCCTGTGTGCGGCCATGGAAATGATTTGCGAGGATATGACGAACCCGTTGTAGGGAAAGCTGGGGTTCTTGGCTGTTAACGGCTGAATATAGGGTATTCCTCCCTGAAACGTCGCACACCCGTGAGAAATGTTTCAGGGAGGAATACCCTATATGAGTGAATAGGTTTACTGAATCAATATTAGGTTATGTTGTAATAGGCTGCATAAATGCCATTTTTATCAAGCAGTGTCTCATGTGTTCCGCGTTCGGCAATGCCGTTTTCAGTGAGGACAATGATTTCATCTGCATTTTTAATAGTGGACAGACGGTGAGCGATGGTGATCGTTGTACGGTTTCTGGAGAGTTCCTCCAGACTGTGCTGGATCCATCGCTCACTTTCGTTGTCCAGGGCACTGGTTGCTTCATCAAGAATAAGAATCGGCGGATTCTTCAGGAAGACCCGGGCAATGGAAATACGTTGCTTCTGGCCGCCGGAAAGTCTGGCACCACGTTCACCGACAAAGGTATCATATTGATCGGGCAATTCCATGATGAAGTCATGGATATTGGCACGTTTGGCAGCTGCAATAATTTCATCTTCTGAGGCATTCGGTTTACCGTAAGCAATGTTATCGCGGATGGATCCGGAGAACAGATAGACATCCTGCTGTACAACGCCAATCCGGCTTCGCAGACTTTTTAGAGTGAGGGTGCGGACATCGTGACCATCAATTGTGATCCGGCCATCGGTTACATCGTAGAAGCGGGGCAGCAGGGAGCATATGGTTGTCTTACCGCCGCCGGAAGGACCGACCAGTGCGACGGATCTGCCGGCAGGAATATCAATGGATACATGGGAGAGAACGGTTGTCTCATCGTCGCTGTAATGGAAGGAGACATCTTCATAGCAGACATGACCTTTCACATTGGCAAGATCCACGGCATCCGGTGCATCCTGAATTTCCGGCACGGTTTCCATAACATCAAGAAAACGGCGGAAACCGGAAAGACCCTTCTGCATCATTTCCATCAGTTCTACCAGAATCTGTATCGGACTGATGAAGATGCCGATATACAGGGCATACATAGCTAGGTCGGCAGCAGACATTTCGCCATTGGCGATTAAGAAACCGCCATAAACCAGTGTGACAAGATACATCATGCCCTGGAAGAACAGATTGGAGCTCATGAATTCACCCATACATCTGTAGTTGTCTTTTTTGGAAACAAGGAATGCCTGATTGCTCCGTCGGAACTTTTCTTTCTCGATGTCTTCATTTGTAAAGGATTGAACCACACGGATGCCGGCTAAAGTATCCTGCAGGCTGGCATTGACATCCCCGATTTTTCTTCTGTTTTCCATGAATGTCCGCTGCATCTTCTGATTCTGACGGAAAGAGAAGAAAAACATGACAATGACAAGGAAAATCAGAGGCAGAGCAAGCTTCCTGTTGATGACAAAAAGGAAGATGAAGGCACCGACAATTTTGATCAGAGAAATGAAAAGGTTCTCCGGACCATGGTGGGCAAACTCAGAAATATCGAACAGGTCACTGATCAGTTTGCTCATCATCTGTCCGGAATTATTCTGGCTATAATAAGAAAAAGACAATTCTTCATAATGCTCAAAGAGCTGCTGACGCATATCCCGTTCCATGTTGGCACCCATCATATGGCCCTGATAGCTGACATAATATTTGCATAGGCTCTGGATTACGTACATCAGGAACAATCCGATGCCGATCCATGGGAGGGCATGCAGGATCATGCTTTTATCCTGAGTGAAAAGTGTTTTGGTGGCTGTCCGCAGAATCTGTGGATAGGAAAGGTCTACAAGGCTGATGATGGCTGCGCAGAGCAGGTCAATAAAAAAGACCACTTTATAGGGGCCGTAGTAATGAATGAAATTTTTGAGTGTATGCATAAAAAGTTCCTTTCATCATAGAATTTCTATTTGGTCAGTTATGACGTTGATTTTATTATAAAGGAATACGGGTACTATGACAAGCTGTTCATTCAAGTCATTTACCGACCCCTGTTTTTATGGTATAGTGACAATCTGGATTGAAGCAGGGTATATCATCAATTTGGTCATACTATGTGTTTTACTTTAATCAAGATTAGAAAAAATGTAAAATTAAATAGTAAACAGGTCGGAAAAAATGTAAAAAATATAGTGGAATAGAACGTAAAAAATGTAGTATACTAGTTGTGAAGGGTGGGTGGAATAATGATTCGATTTGCAATGAATAATCTTTTACAGTGGAAAGAGAAGAAAAAAAGAAAACCTTTAATTATAATGGGAGCCAGACAGGTTGGAAAAACATGGCTGATGAAGGAATTTGGAAAGAATTGTTATGAAAAAACAGCGTATATTTCTTTTTATAATAATCAACGTATGGATGCGGTTTTTGAAAATGATTTTGACATTGAACGAATTATTATGAGTTTAAATATTGAGTCAGGAGTAACAATTACGCCTGAGAATACATTGATTATTCTGGATGAGATTCAGAATACGCCAAAAGTTTTGGAATCTTTGAAGTATTTTTGCGAAGAAGCACCGGAATATCATATTGTGGCGGCAGGATCGCTGCTGGGGGTGGCGATTCATGAGGGAGTATCGTATCCGGTAGGAAAAGTTGATTTGTTGGATTTATATCCGCTTAACTTCAGAGAGTTTTTATATGCGATGGGAGAAAAAGGATTGGCCGATGCCCTAAAAACAAAGGAATATTCTATTATAGATAATTTCTCAGACAAATATCTTTTCTGGCTAAAAAACTATTATTACACAGGAGGAATGCCGGCGGTTGTTGATGCTTTTCGGGTAGACAAGGATTATACGGAAGTCAGACAGATTCAAAGTGATATATTAAGACAGTATGAAGGTGATTTTGGAAAGCATATTGAAAGTAAAGTGTTGCCAAGAATCAGAATGGTGTGGAACTCTATTCCAATGCAATTGGCAAAAGAAAATAAAAAATTCTTTTTTGGACAAATAAAAAAAGGCGCCCGCAGTAGTGAATTTGAAATAGCCATTCAATGGCTGCTGGATTGCGGATTGATTCATAAGGTCAATCGTGTAAATGAACCGCATATGCCTTTAAAAGCGTATCAAAGCATGACTGCGTACAAATTGTTTATGCTGGATGTTGGATTACTTGGAGCATTAAGTGAATTGCCGGCGACATCTATATTGGAAGGAAATGATATTTTTATAGAGTTCAAAGGTGCGCTTACGGAGCAATATGTGCTTCAGCAATTGATTTCAGATACACCGTATACACCATATTACTATGGAACGGAAAAAGCTACTTTTGAACAAGATTTTATGATTCAGAAAGAAGATGCTATTATACCTATTGAAGTAAAAGCAGAGACAAATATAAGGTCGCAGAGTTTAAAAGCATATTGTGACAAATTTCATCCTAAGAAAGCGGTGCGTTTTTCTGCTTTAAAGTATATGGATCAGGAATGGATGGTCAACATACCGCTGTATGCGGTATGTAACTTATAAATCCGGATTTGTGAAGTTGGAGGAAAAGGTATGACAGAATGGGAAAAATCCTGTTTTTGACGAATAGAGAAATGAACATTCAGACGTATTAAAACGTTAATCGCATCTGGTGCCATACCACATTTCCGTGGACAGATTCTGAAATGCCTTCGTCTACGAAACCAAAGGAGGCATAATAATGGATCAGCTTGTCTTTGCAGGTTAATACCAGTCCTTTTCGGCCATGGGATTTGGCGTCAAGAATGGCTTTTCGGATTAATTCTCCTGCGTAGCCATGCTGACGATAAGAGGGGATGGTATTGACACCGAAAATCATTTGCCATGCCCCTTTTTCATTGTGCATAGAGGCGTTT
>NZ_JBBMEK010000082.1:0-12168 GCF_040096555.1 Coprococcus intestinihominis
GAGTCGTACTGAAGGAACCTTCAGTTGTGGCTTACGATAAAGATACAAATGAAATAAAGGCCATCGGTGAGGAAGCACGTCAGATGATGGGACGAACTCCAGGGAATATTGAAGCTGTACGTCCGCTGCGTCAGGGTGTGATCTCAGATTATACTATTACAGAGAAGATGCTGCGCTACTTTATTCAGAAGGCTATGGGCAGAAAGACATTGAAGCGTCCGCGAGTCTGTGTAGGTGTACCGAGCGGTGCAACAGAAGTTGAGAAGAATGCGGTCTGGCAGGCAGCGCTGGAGGCAGGTGCCAGAGACGTGATGATTATTGAAGAGCCGATTGCAGCGGCCCTTGGAGCAGGTATTGATATTTCGCGTCCATGCGGCAACATGATCATTGATATAGGCGGCGGTACGACGGATATCGCTGTGATATCGCTGGGGGATACAGTTGTCAGCCGTTCACTGAAGCTTGGCGGTGATGATTTCGACGAAGCAGTGATCCGATATCTCAGAAAGCAGCACAATCTGCTGGTGGGTGATCGGACAGCGGAAGATGTGAAGATTCGCATTGGCGGCGTGTATGAGCGTGTCAGCCCGCTTTTGATGCAGGTGAAGGGCCGTGACCTGATCACCGGTATGCCGAAGACAGTGGAAGTCAGCAGCACAGAGATGCTAGAGGCTTTCAAGGAGAATATTATCCAGATTCTGGAAGTGGTCCATCAGGTACTGGAAGATACACCACCGGAACTGGCTGCAGACATTGCCACAAGAGGTATCTTGCTGACAGGCGGCGGCAGTATGCTCTTTGGTATGGATGACCTGATTGGAGAGACAACAGGCATACAGACAACAGCAGTGGATGATCCGATTTCTGCAGTGGCCATTGGAACAGGCCGTTATACAGAATTTATTGAAGGCAAACAGACGAGAGCCTGATGACAGACGAGAATGGATGGCGAATCAGATGCCGCAGCAGACTGCGGTATCCGGTTCGCTATTCTTGGTTAAGTTAGGGTATTAACCATCAATACATGGTAGTAGGAGTAATGGAATGGAAAGCATACAGGGACTTGTGGAGCATATTGTCTATCACAATGACACCAATGGATATACAGTTTTTTCCCTGATGTGCCAGGGGGAAGAGATTGTCTGTGTGGGAAATGTCACTTCGCTGGATGAAGGAGAATATCTCAAGGCAGAGGGTGAATATACGGAACATCAGGTATATGGAAGACAGTTCAAGGTGACTTCCATGAGTGTGGAAGTGCCGGAGGATGAATATTCCATTGAAAGATATCTCGGTTCCGGGGCCATCAGGGGTGTGGGACCGTCACTGGCAGCCCGCATTGTCAAGAAATTCAAAAAAGATTCTTTCAGGATCATTGAAGAAGAACCGGAGCGGTTGGCTGAGATCAAGGGCATCAGTGAACGCAAAGCCAGGGAGATCTATCAGCAGTTTCATGAGAAGCAGGATATGCGTCAGGCCATGATGTTTCTGGCGAAATACGGGATTACAACAACCTTATCCCTGAGAATTTACAAACAGTACGGCGAGGAGATGTACCGGATCATTCAGGAGAATCCGTACCGGCTGGCCGATGATATGAACGGCATCGGTTTCAAATTGGCGGATGAGATCGCCAAAAAGGCCGGGATTGGTTCCCATTCAGATTTTCGAATCCGCAGCGGCATTATCTATATGCTGCAGCAGGGAACTCTTTCCGGGCATATTTACATACCGGCGGCATTGCTGGTGGAGAAGACGGCCCAGATGCTGGGGGTGGAAGAAGAAGCTGTGGACCATCTGCTTCAGAGCCTGCAGATGGACCGCAAGATTGTTGTGAAGAAAATAGACGATGTGTCGGTGGTGTATGGAGCCTCACTTTACCGCCTGGAGCTGGAGACCGCGGGACTTCTGAAGAATCTTGGTGTCGATTACAGCGTGGATGAGAAGGAAGTAGGAAAGGTTCTGGATCGTATTGAGAAAAGGGAAGGCATTGATCTGGATGATCACCAGCGTGAAGCGGTGTATTCTGCTGCAGGCAATGGGGTGCTTGTCATCACCGGCGGTCCCGGTACCGGTAAAACCACGACGATCAATGCCATTATCAAATACCTGGAATATGAAGGGTTGGAGATGCGTCTGGCGGCGCCGACGGGAAGAGCGGCCAAACGTATGTCAGAAGCCACAGGACGGGAGGCCCAGACCATTCACCGGATGCTGGAATTATCAGGCGGACCGGATGACGACCGCCTGCGAACACAGTTTGAGCGCAATCAGGACAATCCCCTGGAAACGGATGTGGTCATTATTGATGAGATGTCTATGGTGGATATCTATCTGATGAATGCCCTTTTGAAGGCCATAGCCGTGGGCACAAGGCTGATCCTTGTAGGGGATGTGAACCAGCTGCCGAGTGTCGGACCGGGCAATGTGCTGAAGGATATCATTGATTCTGAATGTTTTCAGGTGGTACGTCTGACGAAGATTTTCAGACAGGCACTGGAAAGCGATATCATCAAGAATGCCCATCTGATCAATGAGGGACGGCAGATTGAACTTGGCAACAAAAGCCAGGACTTTTTCTGCCTGAAACGATATGATGTCCAGCAGATTCTGGGGGTCATGGTGCTTCTGATCAGAGACAAGCTTCCGAAGTTTGTCAATGCAAAGCCTTACGATATCCAGGTGCTGACGCCGATGCGCAAAGGAGAACTGGGGGTAGAGCGGCTGAATACCGTACTGCAGCACTATTTGAACCCGCCGTCCCCGGACAAGAAAGAGCGCGAATTTCATCAGGGTGTTATCCGTGAAGGGGACAAGGTCATGCAGATCAGGAATAATTATCAGATCGAATGGGAAGTGCTGGGACATTATAATCTGCCTTTGGACAAGGGCGTGGGCGTTTTTAACGGCGATATGGGCGTTGTCCGGGAGATCAATCATTTTGCGGAACAGCTGGTGGTAGAATTTGATGAAGGACGCAGGGTGACCTATGGCTTTGCACAGCTTGACGAACTGGAACTGGCTTATGCCATTACCATTCACAAATCTCAGGGCAGTGAGTATCCGGCTGTCATTATGCCGCTGCTGTCCGGCCCGCGCATGCTGTTTAACAGAAATATTCTTTATACAGCAGTGACCCGTGCCAAGCAGTGTGTGGCCATTGTGGGGGATGAGCATACCGTCCGTCATATGATCGAGAATGAAAAACAACAAAAGAGATATACGTCTCTGAATCTGCGTCTCAGAGAAATGAATACACTTTCATAGAATATCAGGGGGAGAATATGGAACGAATGAAAATCAGAAATCCCAAAATCAAAAAGTGGCGGAGACTGTTTATTTTGGCATTGATCGGAGCAATCATTACCGTGGCCATGGAAATTTATCTGAGCGATCATGCACTGACACCGGATCAGATCAGCAAAAAGGGGCAGTATTGTGCGGTTACAAGCCGATGGATGAGTGATGCCTTTGCAACGGAAACCATGAACGGTGAAGATACATATGATTATTTTCTTGTGTTAAGCGAGGATTCCGACAGATTTTTTATGATCAGAAACTGGACGGATGATGAACAATGTCTGAAATACATTGATTCCCTTTATGAGAGCGGTGAATATGAGAAAATCGACCAGGAGTGGACCGGAGGATCGCAGCCGGTGGATGACGAGGTGAAGAATTATGCGATCCAGTATGTGTCCGAGTATCTGGGGATGAATCTGACGACAGATATGTATGATGACTATTTCTACAGTTACTGTATGGATCTCACCAGCATGGGGGATATGGATACAGTCATCGGCGGTATGCTGCTTATGTTTGCTCTGCTGCTGATCGGTCTGTTGGGATGCCTCATTTCAGCGATATGCTGGCACGGACGCATTGCAGCCCTTAAAAGACAGGATTTCTTTCCGAAGTTTGAGCAGAATTGGATGCAGAGCGGCGAGAAGATGGACACAAAACATCGTCAGGTGGTGGTTGTCAAAGACTTTTTGCTGGTGCCTTCTTATAAGGATATCGTTATTCCGCTGGATCAGGTTGTCTGGTGCTATGTGCTGCCTCTGGCAAAGAAAAACTATGGCCTGTATATCATGGGAACGGACGGCAAAGCGGTTCTGGTGTGCCGGGTGAAGGAAAAAGGTTCCGTCTATGTCCGGGAATACCTTGAGCAGATTCATCTGTCGGCACCGTGGATGGCCATTGGTTATTCGGCTGAGAACCGTCAGGCATTCGGTGCCTACGAAAAAAGTGAAACGATTGCAAAAATAATTGCAAAAAAAGATAAAATGATGTCACAGTTTCCCTTCTAAAGAGGTTATATAAGTGTATGCTGCACGGAGGGACGCTAGTCAGTTATATTTCAAATGGAGGGGGAGTTGCAGTATGTATGGAGAGACTGGAGAACCAAAGGACGGCAATACGAAGATTGCAGGTCAGGGACATTGCCGGACAGAGAATATGGAATGCGGCAAGGAACTTGATATGCAGAACGAAACAGATAAACAGATTCTGTCAACGCTGAATCAGGACAATTTTCAGAATTCCTCCGGTGGAAAGAAAGCAGCGGAAGATGACGAGATGGGACTGTTTTCACAGGGGTTTATGGACCGCATGCGTGAGATGGTGTCGGAACAGTTTGGTGAGGAAGCCGCAGAACGGTTTATGGTACAAAATAAAGATATGATAAAAGAAGAAAAAACAACAAGCGCCGTACCAGAATCCGAAAAAAGATTGCCTCAAACAAAAAACGCGGATGCCCCCATCGAACAATCGGTACCGCTTACCGCAGAGCATCCGGATATCTCTGAGGAAACAGCCGCTAAAGGGCCATCGAAGCGCTCACACCGTAGATGGGTCTGGCGCGCAGCTGCAGTACTTGTGGTTGTACTGGCGGGTTTTGGTGTGCACAGGGCAGGCAGTGTCAGTGCCACGAAGATACCTGCTGTGAACACGGCACCGGAGACAACAGCCAGCATTGATTATTCCAAGATTGGCTCGCTGAAGGATATTATATCAACCCTGGATTATACCAGTTTTCCGCAGGAAATCAATCAGGTTTATGTGCCTGGGGCGATTGCGGAAGGGTATAAAGAAACGGACCGATCGGAACAGTCGAAATATATCAACATCTTTTATGAAAACGACGGTGACGGCTGGTATCAATACCGTCAGGTAACTGTTGAATGGAATACATTTCTGGATACGGAGGAGGGGGATTGGGACTCTCTGGCTATCGGACAGTATCCAGGAATATATTTAGATAAGGATGGGATAGGAGACCTATGGTGGTTTGACTATACTTATGCCTATCAGCTGGTGGGCAATCTTTCTGAAGAGGAGATGATAGCAGTGGCGGAATCCCTTTTGGCAGAAAAGTAGGGAATGTATTATGAGAAAAGTGATTGCGTTTTTGATGACAGTAACGGTCTGCCTGTCCTTGATGATCATGCCGGCCATGGCGGCGGAGGATTACCCGGAGGTGGGGTTTGACTTTGAAGCCTTCGAGGCCCAGGAGCGAATTGACGGTACACCGAAGTTGGCCAGATGGAAGTATACGGCGACCACTTCCCAGGGTATCGGTGTGAAGGATAAAACTGCGACAGCAGGAATAAGCGTCACAGGGTATAAGGGCATTGCTACACGCATCGTGGCCTATATGTATATCCAGCAGTTAAGCGGCGGCAACTGGATCACACTGGATTCCCACCGCTATGAATTCGACAGCTGGCATGGTGACAAGGAGATTACTTATTCGCCGTGTCCGCACGGTTATACCTATCGATTGAAGGCATCCTATTATGTATACTCCGGTTCGCAGTATGAGTATATTTCTGCAACCAGTGCGAACTTCGTATACAATTAGGATAGATGATCTGCAGCAACTCCCCCCTTAAAGCTTACAGCTGCAGATTGTACCCTGCGGGGGCGCCCATGGCCGGAAAGCGAAGGTCTGGCGCCCCTGCATAGAATAACTTATTTTAGATCCTTTCTCAACCTCATATAAAGGATAGATGGCCCCTTCCGGGTGTTATAATTCGGAAGGGGCCGATTTTTTATTTGCAGGAATCATTCATCAAGAGATTCATGAAGGATCGGAGGATGTCGGATGTTCTGCTGTCTGTGTCATTTTATGTCGATGAATGATCGTTGAAAAAGGCGAATAGACCGTGTATACTGAGCCTATCCCCGAAATACATAGAATAGTCATCGGAGGAAAGTGCAGTGGATACTGGAATGCAGGTACATCCTGAAACACAATAAAGCTGCGTATAACCGTTGGCGTCAGTCATTCGCAGCTTTATTGTGTGTTATATTATTTATAGGGAGGATGATTACCTGTTGGATGGGTGCCAACAGATAGCCATTATAACAGGATCAGTACACAGTGTGACTGTCCCGGAGAAGATCGGGTAGGTGAATGTGGTTCAAGCATTCTTAATTATCTTCTCACCTATATAATATAGCAAAAGGCGTGCCAACTTTTTTTAATATGGAAAATGGCCGTTTTTTGAAAAAATAAGCCAAAACAGGTCGATTTATTCAAAAAAACAGAAGATAGCGAAAATGGCATGTCTATTAAATAGACATAATTGGCAGGCGAAGAATAGAAAGTTACGTAAAATAAAGCAAAAGAAGTGTCTATAAAACGGACATGCATAAAATTGCAATGTTCGTTTTATAGACACTTCCTGAGAATGTAAATTCAAAATAACATAATAAAGATAAATGTACTTATAAAAATACAATAAAGTTATTCGTGAATGCCAAGATCCTTCATTTTCTTGTACAGCAGCGAGCGGTGAATACCGAGCTGTCTGGCCGCAGCCTGACGATTTCCGCCATTGTCCCGCAGGGCTTTGGTGATCAGCTGGCGTTCCAGGCAGGCAATCTCATAGTGATAATAGCCATCACTGATCTCAAGGGGTGAAGAATTCCGATAGACCTGGATATATTCCGGCAGATGCTGAGGCAGGATCTCGCTGCCTTCACAGATGATGGCCGCACGGTCGATGACGTTGCGCAGCTCGCGGACGTTGCCGGGCCAGTTGTGGAGATTCAGCAGATCCATGGCTTCCTGTGACATATGCAGCCGGGACTGATGGTACAGCCCTTCCTTCTGGGAGAGCATGCTGCTGCACAGAACCGGCAGGTCTTCAATACGCTCCCGAAGGGGCGGGATATTGATATTGATGACGTTCAGACGGTAGTAGAGATCTGAACGGAAACTGCCGTTTTGCATGGAGTTGGAGAGATTCTCATTGGTGGCGGCGATGACACGGGCCTTGAAGGGAACCTTCTTGTTGCTGCCCAGGGGAACGTATTCCTTGGATTCCAGGACACGGAGCAGCTTGACCTGCATGTCCATAGGCATGGTTCCGAGTTCGTCCAGAAAGAGCGTACCCTCGCCTGCCAGTTCGAATTTGCCGATCTTGCCGTCTTTGCGGGCACCGGTGAAAGCGCCGCTCTCATAGCCGAACAGTTCGGCTTCCAGCAATTCCTTCGGAATGGAGGAACAGTTCAGGCTGACAAAGGGCTGATGACTGACCAGACTGGCATTATGGATGGCCTGGGCGAAGAGCTCCTTGCCGGTACCACTTTCGCCCTGGATCAGAACACTGGCATCACTGCGGGCAATGGTCTGTCCGAGATGCTTCAGGTTCAGCATTTTCTGATTGTTGGTGATGATATCGTCGAAGTGATACTGGGCAGCGTACATCTTGGCAATCTCACTCCGATAAGCCTTGAAGTTGTCTTCCAGCTTGGACATCCGGCTGTGCAAGTGGGCGATTTCCTTGATGTCACGGAAGATGATGGTACCGGCTGCACCGATGACTTCATGATTGTGAATCAGAGGGATTCGATTGGTGATGACCATGGAGCCATTGATCTTCTGAAGCTGCATCAGCTCCTTGACACCGGTCTGTGCCACAACGTGAAGCCGCGTGTTCTCAATGACTTCCGTGACGTGGCGTCCCACAGCGGCAGATGCCTTTATATTAAAGAATTTCTCATAGTACCATTTGATGATATAGCCGTCTTTATCGACGAGACACATACCATAGTGTTCGGTATCCAGAATATCGGACAGCGTATCAATACTGTCCGTCAGTTTGTCGAAGTATTCCTGATGCGTCATAATGTGATCCAACCTCTTGGTAATATAGATAATGCGAAGTGTTGACAGTATACGGATTCATTATAGCATAGATGCGATAAAAGGAAAAGGACAGCCAACGAACGGCTGCCCTTTTGGAGAAGGTATATTTATTATTTGGGGTGTAATAAAAATATAATGTATTGGGGGTTTACGCCTATTATATTATCACGGACCCGACTGTAAGTGTTCACAAATAATGCATGAAATATAGAAACTTTGTATACAAAATGACGCGTGTCAGGGGGCGATTAGACAATATGATTAAAAAATATCTAATTCCTATTGATATACTGGGGAAAATGTCATGAACTGGAAGGAATGGACGGCACTGCTGTATCCGCCGGAGTGCCCGGTATGTCAGAAGCTGCTGTCGGATACTGAGGACAGAAGGCGTCATATTCATGGTGACTGCTATCGGAAACTCAGACGGATTGTGGAACCTATGTGCAAACGCTGCGGCAAACCGCTTTTGTCAGCACAGCAGGAATACTGCTATGACTGTCAGAGACGGCCATCGGCCTGTGAAGCAGGACACAGTCTGTGGATGTATGATGCTGTCAGTTCAGAGAGTATATTTGCTTATAAGTATGACGGAAAGAGAGCTTATGCGGATTTTTACAGTCAGGCAGCCCTGCATTTTTACAGGGACTGGATTGAATCATTGCATGTGCAGCAATTGATCCCGGTTCCCCTCAGCCGGAGAAAGCAGCGGCAGAGAGGTTTTAATCAGGCGGCATTGCTGGCGGAGAAAATCGCCGAAGGGCTGTCGTTGCCTGTGAATACCCGGGGACTCAGAAGAATTCACAGTACTGCACCCCAGAAGAAACTGGGCAAGTATGAGCGGGGTGAGAATCTGAAGCATGCTTTTGTTGCGGATGCCCGGTATTTGCAGGGGGTCAGGCGGATCCTTCTGATCGATGATATATATACCACCGGCAGTACGGTGAATTACTGTGCAAGGGCGTTGAAACAGGCAGGAATCGAGAAAGTCTGGTTTCTGACACTTTGTACAGGCGGTGTTTTTTAAGGAAAAGCGAAGAGATTGTGTACATATTGCAACGGTCATCCAATCAAAAACTGTGTCATATATTCACTTTTAATGGAGAAATTGTTGCCTTTCGATTCATATAAAGCGTATAATAGAAGACAGAATACGACAGTGAAGAAGGTGGACATAAATGGATGCCGAAATGAACAGAAAGTTATCTGCTGTATCTCCGGAAGAAGTAGAGACGGATACAGTTAAGCAGGAATACGGAGAGCGGATGAAGAAAGAGAAGGGATTTGAAAATTTCAAGGGCAATGATCCAAAGATCCGGCATATCAGGGAACTTGGTCAGCGTATTGCCCGGACAGATTTTCCCGTACTGATTACCGGTGAGACCGGTACAGGAAAAGAAGTTATCGCCAGGGCAATCCATATGGAGAGCGGACGCAGTGAAGAGCCTTTTGTGGCAATCAACTGTGGGGCCATCCCGGCGGAACTGTTGGAATCAGAATTATTTGGTTACGAAGGCGGTTCCTTTACCGGGGCTAAGCGTCAGGGAAAGATCGGCAAATTCGAGATGGCGAATAAGGGAACCTTTTTTCTGGATGAGATCGGAGATATGCCGCTGCATATGCAGGTGAAGCTCTTAAGAGTCCTGCAGGAGCATGAGATTGAGCGTGTGGGCGGCAGCGGACCGATTCCGATTGATGTGAGGATCTTATCGGCGACAAGGATGAACCTGATGGAGATGGTTCAGGCAGGTACATTCAGGGAGGATTTGTATTATCGTCTGGCTGTTGTTAATATACAGACGGTAGCTTTAAGAGCCTGCCCGGAGGATATTATTCTACATGCGTCGGATTATCTGGATGAATTGAACCGGCAGTACAAGACCCATGTGGATTTAAGCGATGGTGCAAGGCGGTGCCTCAAGGCACATAGCTGGCCGGGAAATGTGCGGGAACTGCAGAATGTGATATCCAGTGCCTATGCAACCTGTGAAGATTCACTGATCACACTGGATAATCTGCCGAAGATTATCACTGTCAATCAGAAAGAAGAGCGGATTATGGAGGATATAGAGCATCTGCCACTGAAGGAGAAGATGAATCGTTTCGAGAAGATGTTGCTGGAGGAGGCGCTGCGCAGAAACAAGAGTATGACAGCTGCAGCGACATCTCTGGGAATTGAGCGCAGCCTGCTGTACAAGAAGTTGAAGAAGTATCATTTGAAAGAATAAAAAAATTTCAATAAAATATTGACGAATAGGGTATAAATGTGCTATAGTTGTAAAGCTATGTAATGGAAGTGGTCTTTTTTTTATGCCTAAAATTAAGACCAGGTAACTTATCCTGCTTTAGCGGAGCAGGAGACACACTCAGATTAAATATAACGGAGGTGGAAGTTGTGCGCGTTAAGATAACATTGGCATGTACAGAATGCAAACAGCGTAATTACAACATGACAAAAGAGAAGAAGACTCATCCTGACAGAATGGAAACAAAGAAATATTGTAAGTTCTGTAAGAAACACACATTACACAAAGAAACAAAGTAATTTAGGATGACTGTGAGGAGTGAATAACATGGGCAATGCAACTAATGAGACAACTAAGAAAACAAATTGGTTGGACGCCATTAAAGCTCAGTTCAAGAGAATCATCTGGCCGACAAAGGAAGAAGCTGCCAGAAGGTCCGCTGTTGTCCTTGCTGTTTCCGTACTGCTTGGAGTAATTATTGCTGTATTAGACAGAGTTTTACTTCTGTTGACAGACGTAATTATTTCATTATAACAGAAGGGTGAGAATATGGCAGACAGGAATGAATATTTGGAAGACCCGATGTGGTATGTAGTTCATACCTATTCCGGTTATGAGAATAAGGTTAAAACGAATATTGACAAGTCTATTCAGAATCTTCATCTGGAGGACCAGATCCTTGATGTTCAGGTGCCTGTTCAGGAGGTCATTGAGGTAAAAGACGGCAAGAAGAAAACGGTTCAGAAGAAACTTTTCCCGGGCTATGTTTTACTCCATATGATCATGAACGATGAGACATGGTATGTTGTCCGCAATACCCGCGGTGTCACAGGTTTCGTTGGTCCGGAATCCAAGCCGGTTCCGCTGACTGAGGAAGAGATGATTGCAATGGGAATCAATATGAATGACGCTGAGAAGGATGAGCCGGATCAGATGATTCTTGTTGATATTGAAGAGGGCGACATGGTCAATATTGTATCTGGTGCATGGCAGGACAAAGAAGGTATCGTGCAGTCTGTGAATTCAGCGAATGGAACAGTAACTGTCGGACTTGATATGTTTGGCCGTGAGACAGCAGTCGAAATCAGTTTCTTAGATATCAGGAAAATGTAACATTTATGTACGGTTCATGACCTGGGTCATGGACAGTGGGAGGAAAATCCCCGACATTACCACAATTTTCAGGAGGTGCGCTAATAATGGCGAAGAAAGTAACAGGATATATTAAATTACAGATCCCTGCAGCAAAGGCTACACCGGCTCCACCAGTAGGTCCGGCATTAGGCCAGCACGGTGTTAATATTGTACAGTTCACAAAGGAATTCAATGCTAGAACAGCTGATCAGGCTGGTATGATTATCCCAGTTGTTATCACTGTTTATAATGATAGAAGCTTCAGCTTCATCACAAAGACTCCACCTGCAGCTATGTTATTAAAGAAAGCTTGCAAGATTGAGTCCGGTTCTGCAAACTCCAAGAAGCAGAAAGTAGCTACTATCTCCAGAGCAGAAGTTCAGAAGATTGCAGAACTGAAGATGCCTGACTTAAATGCAGCATCCATCGATGCAGCTATCAGCATGATCGCTGGTACAGCAAGAAGCATGGGTATCACAGTAGAAGACTAATACGAATACTTGTTAAATAACAGTGGGAGGGTCGCTCCCGATATTACCACAAGGAGGATTTATCATGAAAAAAGGTAAGAGATATGTAGAATCTGCCAAATTAGTAGATCGTACAAATCTTTATGATGTAGAAGAAGCA